>NZ_ALIP01000124.1:0-83019 GCF_000283075.1 Pseudoxanthomonas sp. GW2 | reverse complement strand
GCTGGTGGGCATGGACAACACCCGCCGCACCCGCACCGAGCAGGCGCTGCGCCGGCGCGAGGCCGAGCTGGAACAGCTCAACCGCGAACTCGAGCAGCGGGTGGCCGAGCACGCCCACGAACGCTCGCTCAACTGGCAGGTCACCCCCGACATGCTGGGCGTGTTCGACCGCGACGGCATCCTCGAGCGCAGCAACCCGGCCTGGCAGCAGGTACTGGGCTGGAGCCACGAGGAGCTGGCCGCGCGGCCGATGCGCGAGCTGCTGCACCCGGGCGACCGCGGGGCGGCGGCCGCGGCACGCCAGCGCCTGCACGCCGGCGAACCCCTGCTGGGCTTCGAGTGCCGCATGCGCGCACGCGACGGCAGCTACCGCACGCTGTCGTGGGTGGCCACGCCGCAGGGCGGCAAGTTCTACTGCAGCGCGCGCGATGTCACCGCGCACCGCGCCGCGGTGGCGGCGCTGGCCGAGTCGCAGGCGCAGCTGCGCAACCTGTTCGAGACCAGCTTCCAGCTGCAGGGCATGTGCGCCCTCGACGGCACCCTGCTGGACGCCAACCAGACCGCGCTGGCGATGATCGGCGCCAGCCGCGAGGACGTGGTCGGGCGGACGTTCTGGGACACCCCCTGGTTCGCCGGCACCCCGGGCATGCCGGAGCGGATCCGCGCCGGCGTGCTGCGCGCGGCCGCCGGCGAGCCGGTGCACGACGAGCTGGAACTGGTGCTGCCCGACGGCCGCCGCGTGCTGGAGCTTTCGCTGCGCCCGTTCCGCGGCGCCGACGGGCGGATCACCGCGGTGGTGCAGGAGGCGATCGACATCACCGAGCGGCGCATCGCCGAGGAAGCCCTGCGCCAGTCGCAGAAGCTGGAGGCGATGGGCCAGCTCACCGGCGGCGTGGCGCACGACTTCAACAACCTGCTGGCGCCGATCATGGCCGCGCTGGAACTGGCGGCCGACCCGGCCGCCAACCCGGAGCGGCGCGCGCGCACCATCGCCGTGGCGCGGCAGTCCACGGAGCGCGCGGCGATGCTGGTGCAGCGCCTGCTGGCGTTCGCGCGCAAGCAGCCGCTGCAGACCGTGGTGGTGGACGTGTGCGCGCTGCTGGAAGGGATCGGCGCGCTGATGCGCTCCAGCTTCGATCCGCGGGTGCGGATCCAGGTCCGCGCCGGGGCCGATACCCCGCCGGCACGCGCGGACTGGAACCAGCTGGAGATGGCCCTGCTCAACCTCGGCGTGAACGCCCGCGACGCCATGCCCGAGGGCGGCACCCTGACCCTGTCCGCGCGCAGCGCCGAGGTGCCCGGTCCCGGGGCGCCGCGCGCCCTGCCGGCCGGGCGCTACGCGGTGATCACCGTCGCCGATACCGGCGCGGGCATGGACGAGGCCACCCGCGCGCGGGCGATCGAGCCGTTCTTCTCCACCAAGGGCGTGGGCAAGGGTACCGGCCTGGGCCTGTCGATGGCGCACGGCCTGGCCCTGCAGCTGGGCGGCTGCCTTCACATCGACAGCGCACCCGGCAAAGGCACCATGGTCGAGCTTTGGCTGCCGTCCGCCGGCGAGCCGTGACCCTGAGGGAGATCCCCGTGGCAACCGCGCCACCGAACCCGCCGCGCATCGCCCTGGTCGTCGACGACGAACCGGGCGTGCGCATGTGCACCGCCGACGTCCTGCTGGACATGGGCTACGAGGTGGTGGAGGCCGGCTCGGTCGAGGAAGCCCTGTCCGAACTGGACCGCGGCCTGCGTCCCACCCTGGTGGTCACCGACCACCTGATGCCGGGCATGTCCGGCGCCGACCTGGCGCGCGAGGTGGTCGGCCGCAACCCCGGCACGCCGGTGATCGTGGTTTCCGGCTACACCAACGTGGAGCTGGATCCATCGCTGGTGCGGCTGTCCAAGCCGTTCCGGCTCAGCGACCTGCGCGAGTGTGTCGTCGCCGCTACCGCGGCGCGGGATTCGTGATTCGGGATTCGTGATTCGGCCGCCAGGCGCATGCGGCCGGCGCTGGGGCCGGCCGCATGCGATGCCAGGTCGATGCGAGCCTGTTACTCGGCCAGGTCGATGACGTCGAAGGCGGCCACGGGGTCGACCTCGGCGTCGTAGTCCACGTCCTCGCGCTCGAAGCCGAACAGCTTCAGGAAGTCGCGCTTGTAGCTGGCGTAGTCGGTGATCTGGAACAGGTTCTCGGTGGTGACCTGCGGCCACAGGTCGCGGCAGGCCTGCTGCACGTCGTCGCGCAGCTCGCGGTCGTCCAGGCGCAGGCGGTTGGACTCGTCGGCCGGCGGCGGGTTGTCGCTGTACAGGTGCTCGCGGAAGGTGCGCTCCAGCTGCTCGATCGGGCCCTCGTGCAGGCCCTTGTCCTTCATGATCCGGTAGACGATGGCGATGTACAGCGGCATCACCGGGATCGCGGCGCTGGCCTGGGTGACCACCGACTTGAGCACGGCCACGTTGGCCGAACCGCCCGTCGGCTTCAGCCTGGCGTCGATGGCGTGGGCGGCGCGGTCCAGGTCCTCCTTGGCCTTGCCCAGGGCGCCATGCCAGTAGATCGGCCAGGTGATCTCGGTGCCGATGTAGCTGAAGGCCACGGTCTTGGCGTTAGGCGCCAGCACGCCGGCCTTGGACAGGGCGTCGATCCACAGCTCCCAGTCCTCGCCACCCATCACCTTCACGGTGTCGGCGACTTCCTGCTCGGTGGCCGGCTCGACCGTGGCCTCGATCACCTGGTCGCGGTTGGTGTCCACCGCGGTGGCCTTGTACGGCTGGCCGATCGGCTTGAGCGCCGAGCGCTTGAGCTCGCCGGTATCCGGCAGGCGGCGCACGGGCGAGGCCAGCGAGTACACGACCAGGTCGACCGGGCCGCCCATCTCGCCGATCAGCTCGATGGCCTTGGCGCGGACCTCGTCGGAGAAGGCGTCGCCGTTGATCGAGCGGCTCCACAGGCCGGCGGCCTTGGCCTGGCGGTCGAACTCGGCGGAGTTGTACCAGCCCGGGTTGCCCGGCTTCTTCTCGGTGCCGGGCTTCTCGAAGAACACGCCCAGGGTGGCGGCGCCGTAGCCGAAGGCGGCGGTGATACGCGCGGCCAGGCCGTAGCCGGTGGAGGCGCCGATCACCAGCACCCGCTTCGGCCCGCCCTCGCGCTTGCCCTGGGACTGCACGTAGCGGATCTGGTCCTGCACGTTCTTCGCGCACCCTTCGGGGTGGGCGGTGGTGCAGATGAAGCCTCGGACTTTGGGATGGATGACCACGCGGACTCTCTCTGAAGCGGAAAGGGACGCGGGCGCGCGGGCGCCGCGGAAGCGCCACAGTCTAAGTGGTCCGGCCGGAAAACGACCCTCCCGGGGCGTATGGAGCGCGCCATCGCGGCGCGGCGCGGCTCAGGCAGCCGGGCAGCAGGCCTCGGCGCGCAGGCGCCGGGCGCGGGTGCGCGCGGCCCACAGGTACAGGCCGATGCCGGCCACCGCGGGGATGGCGCCGACCGGGCCGGTGGAGGTCCAGCCGAAGCCGGCGCTGATCGCCATGCCGCCCAGCAGCGGGCCCAGGGCATTGGCGGCGTTGAACGCGGCATGGTGCGAGGCGGCGGCCAGGGTCTGCGCCTCGCCGGCCACGTCCATCAGGTGCGACTGCAGGATCGGGCCCAGCGCGCCCATCGCGCCAATGCACACGGTGGCCAGCAGCAGGCTCCACGGCGCCTGTGCCGCCAGCGGGAACAGCAGCAGCATCACCAGCGCCCAGCCCAGCACCACCGGCACCGCGCGGAAGCGCAGGCGGTCGAACAGCCAGCCGCCGACCATGTTGCCGATCAGGCCGCCCAGGCCGAAGCCGGCCACGCCCACCGGGATCCACGCCGGGGTCACGCCGGTCACCTGCACCATGGTCGGCGCCAGGTAGCTGAAGACGCTGAACATGCCGGCGAAGCCGATCGCGCCAATCAGCAGGCCCTGCCACACCGGCAGGCGGTTGAACGCGCGCAGTTCGTCCAGCACCCGGGTGCGCGGGGCCTTGCCGTTGGCCGGCAGGTAGAGCGCCAGCAGGGTCAGGGTGGCCAGCGACACCAGGGCGACGAAGGCGTAGGTCCAGCGCCAGCTGGCCAGCTGGCCCATCCAGGTCGCCAGCGGGGTGCCCAGCAGGATCGCCAGGGTCAGGCCCAGCATGCTCAGGCTGACCGCGCGCCCGCGCGCCTCCGGCGGGGTGATCGCCACCGCGGTCAGCGCCGCCACGCCGAAGTAGGCGCCGTGCGGCAGGCCGGCGATGAAGCGGAACAGCATCAGGCTCAGGTAGTCCGGGCCCAGCGCGGTGGCCAGGTTGCCGGCGGCGTAGAACGCCATCAGCGCCAGCAGCAGGGCCTTGCGCGACAGCCGCCCGCCAAGGATCGCCAGCAGTGGCGCGCCGACCACCACGCCCAGGGCGTAGGCGCTGATCAGGTGCCCGACCTGCGGCTCGCTGACGCCCAGCTCGGCCACGATGTTGGGCATCAGGCCCATGCCGGCGAACTCGCTGGTGCCGATGGCGAAACCGCCCAGGCTCAGGCCGGTCAGGATCAGGGCGCGCTGGCGCGGGCCCACGGCAAGGGCCGGGGCGCCCGGGGAGGCGTCGGGGATCGGGGAGACGGACATGGGCGGCATTATGCTGCATCGCACAATGCGATGCAGCCGGGCAGGCGACAGCCGCATCACGCCGGCCGGCCTACGTTCAGCCATGCCGGGCCTCCGGCCCGCGGGCGCCGGCGCTCCGGGCTTGACCGGGATCAATGCCGCCCCCGCCCGCCGGGCCGAGGATCGGGCCATGGCGGTGGACCACCGCCGTCACGGGAGAGACGGTCATGGACATTTCGCTGATGGGCCTGGGGCATGCGCTGCTGCTGTTCGCCCTGCCGGCGGCGCTGGTGGGCGTGGGCAAGCTGGTCTCGCCGGGGCACCGCGGCTTCGAGCGCGGCTGGTGCGGGGTACTGTTCATCGCCCTGTGCGCGGCAGTCGCGGCGCAGGCGGTGCTGTCGCGGGTCGCGCTCTGAGCGCTGCCACGGCTCAGGCATACAGCCGCTGGCAGCGGCTGCACCAGAACGCACGCCGGCGCGCCAGGCCCAGCTCCTTGCGGTAGCTCAGTTCGGTGCCGTCGCGCGGGCAGGTCTTCTTCGCGTGCACCTGCCAGTGCTTGCGCAGCACGAAGGCCTTCTTCCATTCGAGGAAATCGAAGCTGTACTGCCGCGCCTCGGCCACCAGCTGGCCCAGCTTGCGCGGCGGCAGCGCGCCGATCCGACTTTCCGGATGCACGCGGATGCGGTGCAGCACCTCGTTCTTGATGATGTTGCCGACCCCGGCGAACACGTCCTGGTCCAGCAACGCGTCGGCCGCCAGCGCGTCCGGCCGCGCGCGCAGCTTGCGCCGCGCCGCCGCCGGATCCCAGGCGTCGTTCATCACGTCGGCGCTCCAGTCGTAGACCTCGTCCAGCGGCTGCTCGATGAAGCGCACCGAACAGGCATAGAAGTTCAGTTCCCTGCCGCCGGTGAACTCCAGGCCCAGCCGCGCCGGCGTGGCCTTGCGCTCGTCGATGCGGTAGCTGCCGAACAGCATGAAGTGGATGCGCACGGCAAAGCCGTCGAACTCCATCAGGAAGTGCTTGCCCCAGCTGTGCAGCGCCACCAGGCGCTTTCCCGCAAGGCGCTGGATCGGCTCGCGGCTGTTGCCATGCACGGCCCGCACCTTGCGTCCGGCAAAGCCCGCGGCGGCTTCCCTGAGGATGACGATGGAAGGGCCTTCGGGCATGGCTGGCAGTATCGCGGCCAGCGGTGAGGCGGGCGTCAACCATGGCCTGCGTACAGCTTCGCGGCGGCGGCGCATGCGAAAATCGCCGCGATGAACTACCTCGCCCACACCTACCTGGCCGCCCCGGATCCGGAGGCGATGCTGGGCGCGCTGCTGGGCGACTTCGTGTTCGGCCTGGCCGCACTGGCCGACTACAGTCCGGTGGAGCGGCGCGAGATCCTGGTCCACCGCCGCGTCGACCGCTACACCGACGACCATCCCGTGGTCGCCGGGGCGCGGGCGCTGTTTGCGCCCGGCCTGCGCCGCTATGCGGGCATCGCCCTGGACGTGTACTACGACCACCTGCTGGCGCGCGACTGGGCGCGGCATTCGGACGAGCCGCTGGACCGCTACACCGCCCGCTTCTACGAACACCTCCTCGCCCAGCGCGCGCGCCTGCCAGAGCGGTTGCAGGGCCTGGCCCCGCGCATCGCCGCCCACGACTGGCTGGGTTCCTACCGCCGCCGCGAAAGCGTGGACCTGGCGGTGACCCGCATCGCCACGCGCCTTTCGCGCAATGGCGAGCGCCTGGTCGCGTGCCTGGACGACCTGCGCCGGCACGAAGAGGCGATCGCCGCCGGATTCGAGGTGTTCTTCCCGCAGCTGGAGGCCTATACGGTGCAGGCACGCGCATCGGTGGTGGAGGCCGCGGACGTAGCCTGAGGGCAGCCTTGCCGCTTCCATCGCATGGCCGGTGCGAACATCACCCGGTCACGCGTCCCGGAGGCCGCCATGCCACGCCATCCCGTCCGCCGCTTGCTGTTCGTGCTGCCCCTGCTGCTTGGCGCCTGCGCGGCGCGCCCGCCCCTCGCCGGCCAGCCCGCCACGCCGGCAGCCACTGCCGCGGAGGACGCGCGCAGCGTGCGCACGCCGGACCAGGCCTGGCCGGCGGTATTCGCCGCGGTGCAGGAAGCGCGCCTGTTCGCGGACCAGAAGTACTTCGTGGACGCCGTGCCGCGCAGCGACCCGGCGACGATCGAGGCCGCGTTCGCGCAGCAGCGCGGCCTGCCCGGCTTCGACCTGCGCCGCTTCGTGGACGGGCATTTCGTGCTGCCGGACGAGGGCGCCGCCACCGACATCCCCAAGCGCGACACCCTGCGCGCGCATATCGATGCGCTGTGGCCGCTGCTGACCCGGCGCAGCCCGGCGCCGCGGCCGCATGACAGCCTGCTGCAATTGCCGCATCCCTACGTGGTCCCGGGTGGCCGCTTCCGCGAGGTCTATTACTGGGATTCGTACTTCACCATGCTCGGCCTGGCGGAGAGCGGACAGCACGCGCTGGTGCGGCAGATGCTCGACAACTTCGCCCACCTGATCGACGCCTGGGGCCATGTCCCCAACGGCAACCGCAGCTACTACCTCAGCCGCTCGCAGCCGCCGTTCTTCTCGCACATGGTGATGCTGCAGGCAAAGCTCGAGCCGGCCGCGCCGGTACGCTACCTGCCGCAGCTGCGGCGCGAGCACGCGTTCTGGATGGATGGCGCCGAGGGCCTGCGGCCGGGGCAGGCCCATCGCCGCGTGGTGCGGCTGGCCGACGGTAGCCTGCTCAACCGCTACTGGGACGACCGCGACAGCCCGCGCCCGGAATCCTACGTGCAGGACCGCCAGACCGCGGCCGCGTCCACCCGCCCGGCCGGCGAGGTCTACCGCGAGCTGCGCGCCGGCGCCGAAAGCGGCTGGGATTTCTCCAGCCGCTGGCTGGACGATCCGATGCGGCTGGACACGATCCACGTCACCACGCGCGTGCCGGTGGACCTCAACAGCCTGCTGCACCACCTGGAAACGACCATCGCCCTGGCCTGCGGACAGGCCGGCGACCAGGCCTGCGCACGCGACTACCAGGCCCGCGCAGGCGCGCGCGCCGCCGCCATCGAACGCCACCTGTGGCAGGCGGACGGCTACTACGGCGACCTGGACCTGCGCGACGGCCAGGTCCGCGCCCGGCCCACCGCCGCGGCGCTGTTCCCGCTGCACGCCGGCATCGCCTCGCCGGAGCGGGCGTGCAGTACCGCGGCCATGGTGCGCGCGCAGCTGCTGAAGCCGGGCGGCCTGGTGACCACTACCATCGACAGCGGCCAGCAGTGGGACGCGCCCAATGTGTGGGCGCCGCTGCAGTGGATCGCGGTCGACGGCCTGCGCCGCTACGGCGAGGACGCGCTGGCGCGCGACATCGCCGCCGGCTTCCTCGGCAACGTCAGGACTCTGTTCGGGCGCGAGCACAAGCTGGTGGAGAAATACGACGCCGACGGCGCGCTGCAGGGCGGTGGCGGCGGCGAGTACCCGTTGCAGGACGGCTTCGGCTGGACCAATGGCGTGGCCCTGGCGCTGCTGGCGCTTTACCCGCAGCTGGAACGCGAGCCGGTGTCGATTCCCGCCGCGCCCGCGCGTCGCAGCGAGGACTCCACCACCCGCTGAGGCCACGATGAGCCTTGCCCTGTACGCGCATCCGTTCTCCTCCTACTGCCAGAAGGTGCTGGTGGCGCTGTACGAGAACCAGGTCCGGTTCGAGTACCGCCACCTGGAGGCGCCGGGGAACATGGACGCGCTGCGCGCGCGCTGGCCGATCGGCCGCTTCCCGCTGCTGGTGGACGGGGAACGCAGCCTTCCGGAGGCCAGTGCCATCATCGAGTACCTGCACCTGCGCCACCCCGGCCCCGTCCCGCTGCTGCCAGGCGATCCCCTGCAGGCACTGGAGGTGCGGTTTCTGGACCGCTTCTTCGACAACTACGTGTCCACGCCGCAACAGAAGGTGGTGCTCGACGCACTGCGCCCGGAAGGCCAGCGCGATCCGCAGGGCGTGGCCGAGGCGCGGCGCCTGCTGGAGACCAGCTACGCCTGGCTGGAGCGGCATCTTGCCGATGGCCGCACCTGGGCCGCGGGCGCGCACTTCAGCCTGGCCGACTGCGGCGCCGCCCCGTTCCTGTTCTATGCCGACTGGACCCAGCCGATCCCGCCCGGATGCACGCGGGTGCAGGCCTACCGCGCACGGCTGCTGGCCCGGCCGTCCATGCGCCGCGCCGTCGACGAGGCGCGGCCGTACCGGCATTACTTCCCGCTCGGTGCGCCGGACCGCGACTGAAGCTGGATGCCGCGGCTTGCTGCACCGCAGCTGGGTTAGCCCGTGACCCGATGTTAGCGTTCACATCGAAATCCGAGGGGAGCCCAACGCAATGTCGCCACGCCGCAGTCCGCGATCCATCCGCGCCCGTTCCGTCCTTGCCGCTGCCCTGCTGGCGGCGCTGCCGCCGGCCCTGGCCGAGCCGCTGCGCCTGACCGAGCAGGAGTACTTCAGCCGCCCCGGCCTGGACGTACTGGTGTTCAACAACTACTACGACGGCCTGTTCTCCGACGCCAAGCACGCCGGCGTGGAGCTGATCCACCACGGCGTGCGCACCGCCACCAACGGCGACGTGCGCCTCTCGCCCACGCCCGAGCAGTGGGATCCGGTGGCGCAGCTGGTCGAGCGCAAGGTCGATCCGCGCACCGGCACCGTCACCACCCGCCTGGCCTATCCGAAGGAAAACTTCGAATACAGCATCCAGGTCTCGCCGCAGGGCGAGGGCGTGCGCGTGCAGGTGCTGCTGGACAAGCCGCTGCCGAAGTCGCTGCAGGGCCGCGCCGGGTTCAACCTGGAGTTCCTGCCCTCGGCCTATTTCGGCAAGTCCTGGGTGGCCGCCGGCGAGGGCGAGCGCAGCGGCCAGTTTCCGCGCTACCCGACCGGCCCCACCGGGCGCGACGCCGGGGGCAAGCCGGTGCGCCTGCCGATCACCACCGGCAAGCGCCTGGTGCTGGCGCCGGAGGACCCGCAGCGCCGGGTGACCATCGAAAGCCGCAGTGGCGAACTGGGCCTGTACGACGGCCGCAACCAGGCGCAGAACGGCTGGTTCGTGGTGCGCACCCTGCTGCCGGCCGGCAAGCGCGGCGCGGTGCTGGACTGGAGCGTGGAAGGCCACACCCTGCCGGGCTGGACCCGCGATCCGGTGATCGGCCACTCGCAGGTGGGCTACCACCCGGCGCAGCGCAAGGTCGCGGTGCTGGAAACCGATCCGCGCGCGGCGGCGCCGGGCCCGGCGCGGCTGCTGCGGATCGGCGCGGACGGCAGCCAGAGCGAGGTGCTCGCGGCCACGCCGGCCCCGTGGGGCCGCTACCTGCGCTACCAGTACTACACCTTCGACTTCTCCTCCGTGCGCGAGCCGGGCCTGTACGTGATCGAGGCCGCCGGCCAGCGCACCCACGCCTTCCGCATCGCCGAGGACGTCTACGCCGAGGCCTGGCATCCGACCCTGGACGTGTTCTTCCCGGTGCAGATGGACCACATGTTCGTCAACGAGGCCTACCGGGTCTGGCACGGCCGTCCGCACATGGACGACGCCCGCCAGGTGGCGCCCAACCACGAGCACTTCGACCTGTTCGGCCAGGGTCCGGAGCTGGATTCGCCGTTCCAGCCCGGCGAGCACATCCCCGGCCTGAACTACGGCGGCTGGTTCGACGCCGGCGACTTCGACATCCGCACCCAGACCCACTACGCCACCGTGCTGTCGATGGTCGATACCTGGGAGCGCTTCCGCCCCGAGCGCGACGAAACCAGCATCGACCAGCAGCGCAAGCACGTGGAGATCCACGTGCCGGACGGCAAGCCCGACCTGCTGCAGCAGATCGAGCACGGGACCCTGGCCCTCATCGCCCAGCACCGGGTGTTCGGCCATGCCATCCCCGGCATCGTCGAACCGGACCTGGGCCAGTACACCCACCTGGGCGACGCCTCGACCAAGACCGACGGCAAGGTCCACGACCCCAACGACCCGGATTCGCCGGCCGACGACCGCTGGGCCTTCACCACCGCCACCACCGCGCTCAACTACGGCTCGGCCGCCGCCCTGGCCGCGGCCAGCCGCGCCCTGCGCGGCTACAACGACGCCCTGGCCGAGGAGTGCCTGGAGACCGCGCGCAAGGCGTGGGACTTCGAGCAGTCGCGCGAGCCGAACCTGTTCCGGGTGGGCAACACCACCGGCGGGCATCCGGACGACGAGCAGCTGCGCGCGGCCGCGCAGCTGCTGCTGAGCACCGGCGATGCGAAGTACGCCGAGGCGATCCGCGCGCTGTGGCCTTCGGTCGGCGGCGAGCGCTTCGGCTTCAACATCCCGGCGCTGCTGGCCGCGCTGCCGAAGATGGACGACGCCTTCCGCGCCCAGGTGCGGGCGCGCGCCGAGCGCCTGCGCGAGGAGTTCGCGCCGATGCTGGGCGAGAACCCGTACGGGGTGCCGATCACCCGCGGTGGCTGGGCCGGCAACGGCGCAGTGGTCGGCGTGGCGATCGCCAACTACCACCTGCACAAGGCCTTCCCGGACCTGTTCGACGCCGAGCCCACGCTGCGCGGCCTGGACTACCTCTACGGCACCCATCCGGACTCGAACATCTCCTTCGTGTCCGCGGTCGGCGCGCGCTCCAAGGAGGTGGCCTACGGCAACAACCGCGCCGACTTCAGCTTCATCGCCGGCGGCGTGGTGCCCGGCGTGCTCGTGCTCAAGCCGGACTTCCCGGAGAACAAGGAGGACTGGCCGTTCTTCTGGGGCCAGAACGAGTACGTGATCGACCTGGCGGCCAACTACATCTTCCTGGTGCACGCGGCCCAGGACGTGCTGCAGGCCCGCAAGCCCTGAGCCCGGGCGGGCGGCGCCGGCCAGGCGCCGCCCGCCCGCACCCGGCCGCGGTGCACGACGCGGCTCAGCGCGGCGGCGGCACCGGATCGCGCTGGAACACCACCCGGTCCGGGCAATGCAGGGCGAAGCCCTGGGCCAGGTCCACGCCGCGCTCGCGCAGCAGCGGCAGCATGCGCGGGTCGTCCACCCACTCGGCGACCACCCGCAGCCCCCGCTGGTGGCCGATCTGGGCGATGGCGCTGACGATGATGCGGCTGACCGGGTCGCTGTCCAGGTCGCGGATGAAGCTGCCGTCGATCTTGATGATGTCCACCGGCAGGTTCTTGAGGTAGCCGAAGGAGGACATGCCGGCGCCGAAGTCGTCCAGCGCGATGCGGCAGCCGGCCGCGCGCAGGCGCTCGATCACCGGCACCACCCGGCGCAGGTTGCGCACCGCCACCGTCTCGGTGATCTCCAGGCACACCCGCCGCGGCTGCACCGCGTACTCGGTGATGCAGCCGAGGATGTAGTCGGCCAGGCCCGGGTCCTCGAGGCTGGCGCCGGAGAGGTTGATGGCGAAGGCGCGCAGCCCGGCGCCGCGCGGGTGCAGGCGGTCGGCATTGGCCAGCGCGTTGCGGATCACCCAGCGGTCGATCGCCGGCATCAGGCCATAGCGCTCGGCCGCCGGCAGGAACGCCCCGGGCATGACCACGTTGCCGTCCTCGTCGCGCAGGCGCAGCAGCAGCTCCACCCGCGGCGCGTGGTCGCCCGGCTCCGGGTCCAGCGGCACCACTTCCTGGTAGTCCAGCAGCAGGCGGTCCTCCTCCAGCGCGCGGCGCAGGCGCGTGGCCCATTCCATCTCGCCCTGGCGGCGGGTGGTGTCCACGTCCTCGCGGTACAGCTGCACCCGGTTGCGGCCGTTTTCCTTGGCCTGGTAACAGGCGCTGTCGGCCCAGGCGAGGATGTCCTTGAGGGTGGCGCCGGGGCGGTCGGCCACGACCACGCCGATGCTGGCGCTGACCGTGTAGCTGCGGCCCTCCCAGGGGAACACCACGTCCTCGATGCAGTGGCGCATGCGCTCGGCCAGCGCGCGCGCCTGCATCGGCCCGGTGGCCGGGGCCAGCAGCCCGAACTCGTCGCCGCCCAGCCGCGCCAGCAGGTCCTGCGGCCGCAGCTGGCTGCGCATGGCCTGCACCAGTTCCACCAGCAGCTGGTCGCCGGCCATGTGCCCGGACAGGTCGTTGACCAGCTTGAACTGGTCCAGGTCGATGTACAGCACGGCGAAGCTGGCCGACGGGTCGGCCTCCAGCCCGGCCAGCGCCTTCTGCAGGCGGCGTTCGAACTCGCGCCGGTTGTACAGCCCGGTCAGCTCGTCGTGCGCGGCCTGGTAGCCCAGCCGCTCGGTGAGCTTGCGTTGCTCGCTGACGTCGTTGGCCACCATCAGCACGTGCGGCACGCCATCCACCTCCACCGGCGCCAGCGAGGCGTGCGCCCAGAACGGCTCGCCCTGGGCGGGCACCATCAGCGCCTCGCGCCCGCTCCAGTCGCCGCCGGCCGCGGCCACCCGCAGCGCCTCGCGGCCCAGCGCCGGGTCGGCGAACAGCGAGGGCAGCAGCTGCCCGATCACCGCGCCCAGCTGGCGGCGCGCGGCCTGGTTGGCGTAGCTGATGTGGCCGTCGCGCGCGTCCACCAGCAGCACCAGCGCCGGCAGCAGCTCGTTCAGGGCGCGGAAGCGGGCCTCGCTCTCGCCGAAGCGCTCGCCCATGCGCCGGCCCATCTCCACCGCGCGGCGGCGGGTGTTGGCCAGGGTCCACAGCAGCAGCGCCAGCAGCAGGCTGATCACGGTGCCGGTCAGCGCCACCATGGCCACGCTGGAGTAGCTGGTCTTGCCCGCGCGCGGCCACAGCAGCAGCTGCCAGCGGCGGCCGCCGAACTCGACCAGCCGCACCTGGGCATCGGCCGGCGGTTGCAGGCCCCGCTCGGAGGCGTGGATCAGGCCGTCGTCGTCCGGCATGTCCAGGTCGCGCAGCTCCACGTGCATGTATTCCAGGATCCGCCCCTCCAGCGCGCCCAGCACGGTCGGCGCCAGGCGCAGGCTGATCGCCAGCGCGCCGAGCTCGCGCTCGCGGCGCTCGGCCACCGTCAGCGGCGCGCGGCCGGGGCTGTACACCGGCAGGCGCACGGTCACGCCCAGCGCCGGCTCGCCCTCGCGCCCCCGGTACTGCATCAGCGGGAACGGCGCGGACATGGCCACCGTGTCGGTGTCGCGCGCGCGCTCCAGCGCCTGCAGGTTGGCCTGCTGGCTGGCGCTGTCGAAGCCCAGCAGCATCTCGTTGCCGGCCAGCGGGGTGACCAGCTCGTAGGGATAGGACGGGCCGGGATGGCGGCGCGCGAACGCGGTCACCACGTGCCCGGGCATGCGCTCGTTGGCGCGCAGGTTCTCCTGGTAGCGGTCGAAGATGGCCTGGTCGACGTGGTCGCTGCCCAGGAACACGGTCTGCATGGCGCGCAGCGCCTGCGCCGCCAGCTCGAGGTCCGAAGCCAGCCGTTCCTGCGCCGAACGGCCCATGGCCCGGTGCATGGCGCGGGCCTCGGACTGCACCGCCACCAGCTCGCGGCGGGCGGCCTCGGCCGTGCACAGCAGCCCGGCCAGCAGCACCAGCAGCGCCCAGGTCCGCGGCGCCAGCCGCGAGGCCCGGAGGCTCTCGGCTTCGCTGGATGGAGCCGGCGTGGGATCCTGCATCGTCATCCGTGCATTCCTGCATGGCCAGTGGAGAACAACGGGGCGAAACCGCCCGGATCCCGGACCATGCCTCCTCCCGGCGGCATGGCCGGCCATCGTCGTCTATCGGCCCCCTGCGCCCATTCTTGACCGGAACCGGGGGGCAACGCACGCCGCGCCGGGCTGCGACGCAGGCAGGCAGGGGGTACGATGCCCCGCCCTGCCCGCCGTCCCCTTCGCCCATGCCCCACGCCCCGCTGCTCACCCTCGACGTCGCCCGGGCGCTGGAACGGGCGCGCGCGGCCGGCGCGGCAACCTGCGAGGCCTCGCTGGACCTGGGCCGCAGCCACGCCGTGGTCGCGCTGGCCGCGGAAGCCTGGAGCTGGAATGGCAGCCAGTACCCGTACCCGGGCAAGCTGCGCGACCGCACCATCTACCACTTCGACGGCCAGGACTGGGAACCGGCCGCGCGCTACGCCGGCTCGCTGATCAAGCTGGTGCCCACGCCCTGGGGCCCGCCGACCTTCGAGATCGACGGCATCAAGATGCTGCCCACCGCGAAGGAATCGCCACTGGAGGACGCGCGGCGCAAGGTGGCCCTGGTGCAGCCGCGCGGGCGCACCGTGCTGGATACCTGCGGCGGCCTCGGCTACTTCGCCGCCTGCTGCCTGGAGGCCGGGGTGGCGCGCATCGTCTCGTTCGAGAAGAACGAGAGCGTGCTGTGGCTGCGCACCCTCACCCCGTGGTCGCCGGACCCGGATGGCGCCGAGGCCGGCGGCCGCCTGGAGCTCAACCACGGCGACGTGTCGCAGGCCATCGCCGGCCTGCCGGACGCCTCGTTCGATGCGCTGCTGCACGACCCGCCGCGCTTCGGCATCGCCGGCGAGCTGTACTCGCAGGAGTTCTACGGCCAGCTGGCGCGGGTACTGCGCCGCGGCGGCCGCCTGTTCCACTACACCGGCAGCCCCAACCGCCTCACCAGCGGCCGCGACGTGCCGCGCGAGGTCGCCCGGCGCCTGGACAAGGACGGCTTCCGCGCCGAGCCGGCGCTGGACGGGGTCCTGGCGGTGCGCCGCTGACTCAGCCGCCACGCAGGTGCGCGGCCAGCCAGGCCAGGGCCGCCTCCGCATCGCCGACCCCCAGCGGCGCCGGCACCGAGAGCATCAGGTTCAGTGGCAGGCCGAACTCCTCGATGTTCCAGCCATGCGCGTCGAGCAGGCCGTCGGCGCCGATCGCCTGCGGATGGCGCAGGCGGATGCGCTGGGCCAGGCTGCCGTGCTCGGGGATGTAGCCGTAAACCGGCTTGCCCCTGGCCACCGCGTAGCCGACCTCGAAGCAGGTGCCGCTGTCCGGCTCCGGGCCGCGGAAGAAGTCCAGGTTGGCCAGCACCGCGTCGACGCGCCCGATCAGGGCGATGTTGTTGCGGTAGATCCAGGCCGCTTGCGCCGCCGGATCGGTGATCTCCGCCGGCACTTCCTGGTCCAGCGGGAACAGTCCCTCCAAGCCGTGGCGCGCGCACAGCGCCTTCAGCTGCCGCCCGCGCTCGGCGGCATCGGGGCGGAACACGTCGGGGCCGGCAAGGTAGAGCGAACGGATCATCGGAAAAAAAGCGCGCGCCACCGGGGCGCGCGAAATCCGGAGGTTGGCACGCCGCCCCGGCCGAGGGGTGGAGAAAACCGGGGCGGCGTGCCGCTGCAGGTCACTGCACCGGCGGGCGGTACACCAGCACCGGAATGTCGGAATGGGTCAGCACCTTGGCGGTGACGCTGCCCAGCACCAGCGCCTTGATGCCGCGGCGGCCATGGGAAGCCATCGCCACCAGGTCGCAGCCGCGCTCGCGTGCGGTCTGGATGATGGCCTCGTGCGGGTCGTCGGCGCTCAGCGAAACGGCGTCGTGTTCGACGCCGGCGGCCTTGGCCAGCTCGGTGGCGCGCGCCATGCGCCGGTCGGCTTCCTCGCGCGCGTACTTCTCGTAGGCATCGCGGGTGGCGGCCACCTGCTCGGGCTCGTAGGCCACCACCTGGAACGGCTCGATCACGGCCAGCACCGTGATCCGTGCGCCCAGGCTCTTCGCCAGCCTGAGCGCCTGTTCCAGCGCGCTGTCGGACAGCGGCGAACCATCGGTCGGAACCAGGATATGCGTGTACATGGCACTGCCTCCTTCCCTAGGGTGGAGGCATTCTCGGCCCGCGCCGTGGGCATGGCCTTGATCCGGATCAAGCCGCGCCTTGCCGTTGCGTGTTGCGGATTCAGGAAGCGCGGCCGTCCTGCACGCCGAGCACGGTTCCGCCCTGGGCATCGGTCTGGCAGGTCCAGGCGCTGCGCAGTTCCTGGCGCTGGACCCTCACCTCCACGCCGGCCTGGGTGCGCGCGGTGCCGGTGACGACCAGCTCGGCGGCCGGGGTGCCGGAGACGCGGGCCACTTCCTCCACGCAGGCGCGCTGCGCGGCCGGGTAGCGGTCCAGCGCGGACTGGCCGGCCTCCGTGCCTGCACCGGCTCCAGCGCCCGCTGCGGCGGGGGACGCGGCCCCGGCCGTACCGCCGTCGTCCATCGCATTGCCGCCGGTATCCATGCCGGTCGGCGCACCGGTGCCGGGGGTGTCGGCCATGGGCGGGTCGGCGGCATTGCCTGCCGCGGCGGCGGTGTCCGTGGGGCTGTCCTGCAGGGTGCCGCCCTGGGTAGTCCCGGGTCCGGCATCGCGATCGCAGGCGCACAGGCACAGCGTGGCCACCAGGGCCGCGGCGAGGATCCGCTCGTGCTGCATGGGACTCTCCCGTTTCAGTGCGGACGCGCCACGCCGCGCAGCAGTTCCTGCGAGGCCTGCTGGTCGTGGCTGTAGGCGAAATTGGCCAGCGAGACGATGCCGACCAGGCGCATGTCGCGGTTGAGTACCGGCAGGCGCCGCTTCTCCAGCCCGGCCATGTTGGCCGCGACTTCGTCGACGTCCTCGTCGTCGAAGCAGTACTTCACTCCAGGGGTCATCACCTCGCGCACGCTGCTGTCCGGGTCCAGGCCCTCGCCGATGCCGCGCAGGACGATGTCGCGGTCGGTGACGATGCCGACCAGACGATCGTCCTCGCCCACCGGCAGGCAGCCGACATCACGCCGGGCCATCTCGCGCGCGGCTTCGCGCAGCGTGGTGGCGGGCGATACGACGCACACATCGCGGCTCATGACGTCGCCGATACGCATGGCACTCTCCTGGGCTGGGATGGAACCTGCGATGCTCCGCCGGCGCTGATTAACCTGCCGGCAAGAAACCGGCATGGTTCCCGTTAACCCGTCGTTGCCGGCGCCTGCGCCACCTGCCGCGAAACTGACACCACCGTGACGGGGCGCGGCCGAAGATGCAGCCATGGAAAACAGGTCCGCCATCGACGCCGAGCTGCAACGGCTGGAAAAGCTGATTCCGGAGCTCAAGGCCCAGGGCGACGAGGCCGCTGCGCTGGACCGCTTCGCCGAGGCTTCCGCGCCGCTCACCCGCAATGCCCCGCCCGAGCACGAGGCCTACATCACCCGGCGCCTGCAATGCATGCTGGTGCAGGCCGGCCTGGTCGCCGGAGCGCCGGAAGGCGAACCCTGCGAAGGTGGCGAGGACGCCGCGCCGCCGGAGGCGCCACGCGGATAAGGTTCGGGATCGGGATTCGGGACCGGGGTGCTGGGGCGGGAGGTGGTTGCCGGCTCAGCCGGCGCGCGGAGCCGTGCGCGGAGGACGCCGTGCTTCCAGTGTCGCGTAGAGCACCAGGGCAATGGCCAGGGGCAGTACGTAGTAGAGCCCGCGCCAGGCCAGCAGGGCGGCGATGATTGCCGGTCGTCCCAGTTCCCCGCCCAGGGCCAGCAGGAAGGCCGATTCCCAGGCGCCAAGCCCGGCCGGGGTATGCAGCAGGGCTCCGGCCACCGCGGCGAGCAGCACCACCGCCAGCACCCGCGGATAGGCCACGCCATCGGGTAGCAGCACGAACATCAGCGCACCAATCAGTGCCCAGTTCAGGGTGGACAGCAGCAGCTGCCAGCCCGCGATGCGCAAGGTGGGCAGGGGCAGGCCATGGCCGCGCACCCGCAACGGGCGGCCCGGCCAGCGCGCACAGGCAAACAGGTAGGCCGCAACCAGCAGCAGCATGGCCGCGCCCAGTATCCGCCAGGCCGCTTCGGGCGCCACGCCGCCCGGCAGCGGCAGGCGCGCACTGGCCAGCACCATCCCCGCCAGCAGGCAGTAGCCGATCCAGTTGGTGGTGACCGCGTACAGCGCCACCCGCGCGATCGGGCCGCCCGCCAGGCCGGCACCGCGGTACAGGCGCAGGCGCATGCCACCACCGCCGACCAGCGCCCCGAAATTGAGGCTGAAGGCGTAGCTGACCAGGGCGATGCAGACGGTGCGCCGCGTGCCGACGCGATGCCCGACCTGGCGCCGCGCCAGCAGTTCGTAGCCGCAGTACAGGGCATAGCTGGCCGCCACCAGCGCCAGCGCGGTGGCCAACGTGCCCGCGCCGTAGCCGCGCAGGGCAGCAGCCACCGCGGCCCAGTCGGTCTGGCGCGCCAGCCGCAGCAGCAGCACCGCGACCACGCCCAGGACCGCGAGGGTGAGCAGCCGCAGCAGCAAGCGCCGGCGCGCGCTCATCGCCGCAGCGCCGCCAGCCAGCGGCGGGCCGTTGCGTCCTCCTTCGCGCGCCCGGGCGCGGCCAGGGTCTCCACCCACGGGGTGTGCGCCGGCAGCAACCCGGCCCAGCGCGGGAAATGGCGCAGCACGTGGTACAGCAGCGGCTGCGGCACCCGCCAGCGCGGGCGGCGGGCGAGGTCGGCCAGCGTCACCGCTTCGCAGTGGTGCTCCCACAGCCGCTGCAGGGAGGCCGCCAGGGTGCCGGCGAAGTCGCGGTCGCGCACCACCAGGTTGGCCTCGAGGTTGAGCGACAGGCTCAGCGGATCCAGGTTGCTGGAGCCGACCGTGGCCCAGTCGTCGTCCACCACCGCGACCTTGCCGTGGAACGGACGGGTGCAGTACTCATGGATGCGCACCCCGTCGCGCAGCAGCTGGCGGTACAGGGTGCGCGCGGCCAGCGGCGCCGCCGGGGTATCCGGCTGGCCCTGCAGGATCAGCCGCACGTCCACGCCGCGGCGCGCGGCGGCGGCCAGGTCGTGCAGGAAGCCGTAGCCGGGGAAGAAATAGGCATTGGCCAGCAGGATGCGCTTGCGCGCGGCGCGGAACGCCGCGCGGTAGGCCTGCTCGATGTCGGTGCGGTGGCGGTCGTTGTCGCGCACGACGAAGGCCGCCCCTGCCTCGCCGGCGGGCGCCGCCGGCGTGGTGGCGGGCGCGGGTGCTTCGCCGGCCTGCGCGGCCACGAAGCGGTGGATCTCCGCGACCACCGGCCCACGCACTTCCACCGCGTAGTCCTGCTTGGAGTCAGGGCCGGTATGCAGCAGGTGGTCGGCCGAATAGTTGATGCCGCCGACGAAGGCGACCGTGCCGTCGACCACCAGCAGCTTGCGGTGCATGCGGCGAAACACGTTGAGGCGGATGCCCAGCGGCTGCGGTCCCGGGTCGTAGCTGCGCAGGACCACGCCGGCTTCGGCCAGCGCGGCGACGAAGGCGGCGGAGAAACCCGGCGAGCCGTAACCGTCCACCAGCACCGACACCCGCACGCCGCGCCGCGCCGCGTCCACCAGGCGCGCATGCAGCGCCTGGCCGACCTCGTCCTCGAACAGGATGAAGGTCTCCAGCAGGATCTCGCTCCGCGCGGCCTCGATCGCGGCGAACGCGCGCGCATAGAAGCCCTCGCCGTTCTCCAGCAGGCGCACCGCATTGCCCGGTTGCCAGCACGAAAGCCCGCCACTCATGCCGCCACCTCGCCGGAAACGCGCGCGTACAGCGGCAGGTGGTCGGACAGCCGCGACCAGGGCGCACCGCGCGGCATCGCCACCTCGTGCACCTGCAGGCCACGCACGTAGATGCGGTCCAGCGGCAGCAGCGGCCACAACGCGGGGAAGCTGCGCGCCAGCCGGCCGCGGCGCTGCTCGAAGACCTCCACCAGGCCGCAGTCCAGCACCTGGCGGTGGGCGGCGGCACGCCAGTCGTTGAAGTCGCCGGCCACCACCACCGGGGCATCCACCGGCACTTCGGCGCGCAGCACCTCGCGCAGCAGGCCGACCTGGCGGCGGCGATGGGCCTCGCGCAGGCCCAGGTGCACGCAGACCGCGTGCAGGTGCTGCGGGTGGCCGGGCAGTTCCAGCTCGCAATGCAGCAGCCCGCGGTTCTCGTGGCCGGCCACGGATACGTCGTGGTTGGCGTGGCGCACGATCGGCAGCCGCGACAGCAGCGCGTTGCCATGGTGGCCGTGCGGGTAGACCGCGTTGCGGCCGTAGGCGAACTGCGGCCACAGGGTGTCGGCCAGGTATTCGTAGTGCGGCACGTCCGGCCACTGCCGCCAGCGCCGGGCGCGTTCGCGGTGGTCGCCCTGCACTTCCTGCAGGAACACCAGGTCGGCACCCTGCGCGCGGATCGCCTCGCGCAGCCGCGGCAGCACGAAGCGTCGCTGCAGCATGTCCAGGCCCATGTGGATGTTGGTGGTCAGCACGCCCAACCCGGGCAGCGGCGGGACGGCTGGCGGCACCATGGACATGGGCGGCGGCTCAGTCGTCGTCGCGGTCGCGCCCGGCGGCCTGTTCCAGCGCGTCGTGCTGGCCGAAGTCCGGCTGGGTGCTGCCATCGCGGCGCGGCCGGCCTTCCGGCTCGCCCTCGCCCAGCGATCCGCCCTTGCCGTGCCCGCGGGGGTACCAGCCTTCGCCTGAGCCCTCCGCGGGCAGCGGCGCGGACGGATCCTCGCGGCCGTGTCCGGACGGATCGGTGTCGGGGCCCTTGCCGCGGTAGGCGGACTGGCGTTCGTCGTGGGTGCTGGGTGGCTTGCCCATGGTGCGCTCCGGATCGGGATATGTCCGTCCGGATGCTGCGCCGCGCTCCATGAAACGCCCGTGGAATCGGCGCCGCGTGCGGCCGGCATTCATCCGCGCGGCGGATGACGGCGCCTGCACCGCCGGGTCACGTCCGCCTAACCGCACAGGCTCCAACCTCGGATCTCCTTCCCCGCGAACACTGAGGAGCAAGACCATGGGAATCCTGCGCACCGCAGCGGTTGCCGCGCTTGGCGTCGTCGCCTACCGCGCCTGGCAGCGGCACAAGTCCGACGGCGGTTCCAGCCACGCCGTGGCGGACGATGCCGGCACCACGCCGCCGCATGGCGATCCCCGCCGCGAGGATATCGACGGCGGCGACGAAGCCCGCGCCAGCTCCGACGTCGTCGGCCTGGGCGGCACGCCCGATACCGCCGCCACCTTCGACGGCGAGGAATCCGAGCCGCCACGCGCGGCCCAGGCCAGTCCGGGGTTTGGGGGCTGACGCCGGCCATGCGGCAGTCCGGGCTCCTGCGGCCGGAGCCCGGCACCATCGCCTTTCCAGGCCAGTGGATCCGCCGTGCCGGATGAGGGGTATCGCACGTACCTGCGAATGCCCGGCACGGTGGCCTGGCCGCCGCATCGGCATGCTCCCGGCAGGCAGGACCGCCCGCCTGCAGGGAGGAAGCGGCTTACCAGGGCAGCGGCGTGCCGTTGGCGTGCCAGAAGCTGCCGGTCTCGGCCAGGGTCAGGCCATCCAGGCGCGCGATCAGGTTGGCTGCCGCCTCGTCCGGACCGATGTCGCCCTGGCCACCAAGCATGTCGGTGCCGACCCGTCCCGGGTGCAGCAGGAACACCGCGATCCGGCGCGGAGCCAGGTCCACCGCCAGCGACTTGCCGATCGCGTTCACCGCCGCCTTGGAAGCGCGGTAGCCGTAGTAGGCACCGGAACCGTTGTCCTCCACCGAGCCCATGCGGCTGGTGATGATGCCGATCTTGCCGCCGTCGGCCAGCTGCGCCTGCAGCGCCGCGGCCACGCGCAGCGGACCGAGGGTGTTGACCTCGAACTGGCGCTGGATGCGCGTGAACGCATCCGCGTCCAGCGCCTCCAGGGTCTCGTTGCTGAAGATGCCGGCGTTGAGCACCAGCACGTCGATGCGCCGGCCCTGCAGCCGCTCCGGCAGCGTGGCCACGGCCTGCGCATCGGAAACGTCGACGCCGTCGATGACCTCCGCCCCGCTGGCGCGCAGCGCATCACTGGCCTGGCGGCACACGCCGATGACGGTTTCGCCGCGTGCCCGCAGCTGCTGCGCCAGCGACAGGCCAATGCCGCGGTTGGCGCCGGTGATCAGGTAGGTGGCCATGGGAACTCCTTGCAAAACGTGGGGTCGGCCATTCTAGACTTGCCCTCGCGAGGCCGCGCCTTCATCCGCGGCTGACACCCGGCACACGGCCGTTGAACGGTGCCGGTGCAAGGGTGCGGGTTTTCCCCGGCCCGCCAAGGGCCGTCTCCTGGAGGTGAGCCCATGAGCAAAGAACCCCGTGACCTCAACCGTGATCCGATCACCGGCGCGCCCGGTTCCCATCCGGTGGGCGTGGGCGTGGGTGGCACCGGCGGCGCCGTCGCCGGCGCCGCGGTCGGCTCGCTGCTGGGACCGATCGGCACGCTGGTCGGCGGCGCGGTCGGCGCGCTTGCCGGCGCCGCCGCCGGCAAGAACGTGGCCGAACGCCTGGATCCCACTGCCGAGGCCGAATACTGGCGCACCGAGTACGCCAACCGCCCCTACAACGACCCGGGCTTCGACTACGACAGCGACTACGCCCCGGCCTACCGCTACGGCCTGGACGTGCGCGAGCAGTCCGGTGCCGGCCAGCGCTGGGACGCCTCGCTGGAGGCACGCGCCCGCTCCGGCTGGGAGCAGGCCCGGGGCGGCTCGCGCCTGACCTGGGAGCAGGCACGCGACGCGGTGCGCGACGCGTTCGAGCGCTCGGACCGCACCTACCGCGCCTACGAGGCGACCGACGGTTACTACGCCGACCAGTACGAGGCGGCCGACTACTACCTCAGCGACTACGACTACGAGGACTACCGGCCGGCCTACCGCTACGGTACCTACGCCCGCAGCAACCTGCGCGGGCGGGTCTGGGACGCGGAACTGGAGCAGGAACTGGAGCGCGGCTGGGAAAGCGCGCGCGGCAGTTCGCGCCTGGACTGGGAGAACGCCCGCGACGCGGTGTGGGACGCCTGGCACGGCGCCGAGCGGTTGTTGTTCCCGGACGACGGATACACGCGGCGCTGAGCGCCGCAACGGCAAGGCAAGGCCCGGGCGCGCCGTGCCTTGCAGGGCAGCATCGCCGGACAACAGCGGAGGCGCGCCGGGCGCGCCTCCGCCGCCCCCTTTCCGGCCGGCCTGCCTCAGCCGAGGTCGACCCGCGCGACCTTGTCCTTGTAGTCCTGCTTGGGGTCGATGCCCATCAGCATCTTCACCCCGGCAAACAGGCTGTTCTCGTTGAGCCAGACCTCGCCCTGGTCCGGGTCCAGGCGCAGCAGGGCCAGCTTCGGATCGTCCTTGCCCTCATACCAGGCGGCGACGAACGGGTTCCACAGCCGCTCCACCACCGCGCGGTCGGTATCCACCGCCAGCTGCCCGCCGATGCTGGCGAACAGGTCGTGGTCCTTGGCCACGAACGCGGCCGTGGCCCGGCGCGGGCCGGACAGTTCGCGCACCAGGGCGTTGTCGGTGGAGGTGAAGAACCAGATCGGACCATGGCCTTCGTGCTCCAGCTGCGCGGTCATCGGCCGGGTGTGGCCGTCCTCCATGCCGTCCACGCCCAGCATCACGGTCATGTCCGACTTCAGCGCCTTCCAGAATTTGCGTTCGAGTTCCTCGGGACTGGCCATTTCCGGCTCCTGTGTGGGGATCAGCGCCAGACGCGCTCGCAGCGGGTCTCGACCTGGCGCTGGCCGCGCCGTTCCTGGTTGTTGCCCTGGATGTTGCGGCCGATGGCGCCACCGGCGACCGCGCCGCCGACCGTGGCCAGCTTCTTGCCCTTGCCACCGCCGACCTGGTTGCCGAGCAGGCCACCGATCACCGCACCGGTGGCGGTACCGGCAATGCGGTTGGGATCCTTGGTGTTCTGCGCGACCTCGACTTCCTCGCAGACCACGCGGCTGCCGTCACTGAAGCGGCGGCCCTCGTCCTCCGGTCCGTAGGTCTGCTGCGCGCCGGCCACGCCGGCTCCCAGCAGCAGCGGCGCGGCGGCCAGCAGGCGAAGCATCTTCCGGGTGTTCATGGAGGGTCCTCCGTCGTGTGTGTCCCCGCAGCCTTCCGCAGGCGCGGACAAACGACGGTGAAAAACCGGCGCTGCACGGGTGCGCACCGCAGCGGGGGTTCATCGACGTGAGACCCGTGAAAGTGTGAACTTCCGTGAAGGGGTCAGAATTCCCTGATAGCGCGCCCCCCCAGTGGCACGGGAAGCTTGCGCTGCAGGGGAAACAACCCACAGGTCGATATGTGCACAGCTGATCCTCGCGCCGCGGCGGGCGGTGGCCGCGACAGTGGCGGTCACCGGCCCCGGGCCGACCGCAGGTCCCGTTCTCCCGCTTGGTCGCGCTGGGCCTGGAGCGCCGGCACGGCCACCGCGGTCGCCGGCACCTGGCTGCTGGCGCGGGTCGCCGCCCCCGAAGTCGCCGGGCTGGCGGCGCTCACCGATTTCGCCGGCCGCGATAACGTGTTCCTGGGCGTGCTGTCCGGGCTGGGCGCGGCGCTGGCCGCCTACCTGGCACGCGGCGGCCGCGCCGCGGTCCGCCGCCGGCGCCAGCTGGTGGCCATCGCCCTGGGCCTGCTGGCGATCTGCAGCCTGTTGTTCGGGGCGCGCGGCCTGATCCTCATGCTGCTGCTGGAGGTGGCGCTGGCCGGCTCGTTCCCGCGCGAGGGGCCCTGCTAGCTCCTGCGCAGTGCCGGCGGCAGGTTGCCGGGACCAGGGGCGGATGCAGCCTGGCGCGGAGGCGCCGGGACACGGCTGCCCCGCAGGCCCGATGCCCGCGCGTGCGGACGACGTCCCCGGGGCGGCGGCTCAGCCGAGGGTGGCTTCTTCCAGCTGCGCCGCCTCGGCCGGCAGGGGCGCCGGCCCCTGGTCGCCCAGGGTGACCACCGTGGTGTGGCGGCCGCTGGCCTTGGCCTCGTACAGCGCCTGGTCGGCGCGCAGCAGCGCCTCGGTCACCGCCCTGCCCGGCTGCGGGTACAGGTAGTGCAGGCCGATGCTGAGGGTCAGCCGCTTGCCGGGCACGTGCGAGCCCTCGTGCTCGATGCCCAGGCCCGCGATGTCGGCATGGATCGCCGCCAGGGTGGTTTCCACGTCGGCCAGGCTGGCGTCGTACCAGACGCAGACGAATTCCTCGCCGCCGTGGCGGGCCACCATGTCCAGCGGCCCGCGCGCGTGCGCGCCCAGCACCCGGCCCACCGCGCGCAGCACGCGGTCGCCGGCCGGATGGCCGTAGCGGTCGTTGTAGGCCTTGAACCAGTCCACGTCCATCAGCGCGATGCCCAGCGGCCGCTGCTCGGCGCGGGCGCGCTGCCACACCGCGTCGATCCGCTCGGCGAAGGCGCGGCGGTTGGGCAGGCCGGTGAGGTAGTCGCGGTGGGCCATGCCGCGCAGCTGGCGCGCCATCAGGAAGTTGCCGCGCCCCTCCTGGTCCAGCACCCAGGCGGTGATGATGCCGATGATGTTGGTGGTGACGGTGAACACGGTGCGCATGGCCAGCTCGTCGGCCGGCAGGCCGGCCACCGCTTCGGCCAGCGGATACACCACGGTGGTGGTGGTGCCGCACAGGATCGCGGTGTGCAGGCGCATGGCGCCGCAGCCGTACAGGTACATCAGCACCAGCAGCACGCCCTCGTAGTCCAGCGGCATGCCCAGGGCGCGGGTGCGGGTGACCAGGACACAGGCAGGCCAGGCCGGCCAGGCGGTGCAGGATGCCGCGCCACTCCTCGCGGAACGAGGCGGCCAGCAGCAGCACCAGCGGCGCCACCATCAGCAGCAGGCGCAGGAACACCACCTCGCCCATGATCGGCGGGGGCGCCACGAACAGGTCGAGGATGGCGTAGGCCAGCAGCACGCCGACCGCAGCCCCCAGTGCCCAGCGGATGCGCGCCATCAGGGCAGCGTCCTGGAACAGCCGGTATTCGGCCTCCAGCTGCGGCTCGAACCGCCGCAACAGGCCATAGCGCCGCGGCGGGTTCACGGGATCGCCTTCGCCGTCGGTGCGGAATGCAGTGGAAACCATCAGGACCGCTCGCTGGACTGGGAAGTCGCACCCCGCGCAAACAGCAGGCGAGGTCCGACACCATCGTTAACGGCCGCCGCCCGCCGGACTTGAACGGTGCGTATGGAGCGCGCAGGCCTGGGCCGGTGTCCGCCCGGGTCCCGGGCTGGCGACCGGCTCCCGCGCACGCCCCCGGCGCGGCCTAGTGTCCCGGCATCCCCGCGGCCTGGCCATCGGGGAAGCCCCTACAGCAGGTCCGCCGGCGCCCGACGCCGCACGGCATGGAACCCGGCGCGGGTACGGCTGGCGACCCGCACGCCGGGCAGCCGCGGCGTCCATCGGACACACGGGCAACCGCTGTCGCCGCAACGTGGGCGCGAACGCCTCGCCAGGGCCGCGCCCCTGGTCGCGCACCCAGGTGCGCCCGGACCGAAGAACGGCGTGGCGAGCAGCAGCGGCATCGCGGCGCGGCCAGGCGGCCGCGCATGGAGGGAACAGGCCGGTGCCGGCCTCAGTCGCCGGCCTGGCAGATGTAGCTGTCCGGGTGGGCCGGATCGCCGCCCTGGTAATGCGCATGGGTCGGGTACGGGCACAGCGGGCGCTCGCCCGGCAGGGCAGCCCCGCGTGCCAGCACCCGGCCGGGCGCGCGGCCCTGTTCCACCCACTCCACCAGCGGGGTCAGCAGGTCGAACTGGTCGCGCGCGGTGCCGCCGCCGCAATGGCCCATGCCCGGCACGAAGTAGAACCGCGCCGCGTCGTTCCAGGCCTGGGCGCCGTTGGCCGCCTCGGCACGCCTGAAGTAGTCCAGCGTGTCCCAGGCCGAGAACCAGGGATCGCTGACGCCATGCACGTACATGGCCTTGCCGCCGCGGCCGAGGAAGCCGCCGAGGTTGGTCCAGGTGTCGGTGTCGGTCAGCATCTGCACCGCGTCGGCGCGCACCCGGCGGGCCTGGGCATCGGCGTCGAAGCCCTCGGCCGGGGGCATCACCGCGGCGAGGATGTCCGGGCCCTCGGCCGGCAGGAAGCCGGGGATGCCCGGGCCCTCGTACACGATGCCGGTGTCGTAGGGGTAGTCCACGTACAGCGGCGCGCCGGCCGCGTCGCGCGGTGCCTTGAACGCCTCCTCCAGCGCCGCGACCTGGGCCGCGGAGAGGCAGCCGTCCTGCTTGCCGGCCTTGCACTGAAGGCGCTTCGGCTCGAAGCGGCAGGCCAGCACGTTCTCGATCACCCCGTCGGCCAGGCCGTCCAGGGCGTCGCACTGCGCCAGCAGTTCCTTCAGGACCAGTGCCTTGTCCGCGGCCGAATAGGTCCGCGCCAGCTGCGGCTTGCCCTGGGCATCGCGTGGCGCGGCCTGCATGAACCTGCTGCGCGCATGCGCCAGGGCCAGGTTGGAAAAGCCGGTGCGCATGGCCGGGGCCACCGCGATCACGCCGTCGAACAGCTCCGGATAGCGCTGGGTGGCGAGCATGGTCTCGCGGCCACCGGTGGAGCAGCCGGCCATGTACGAATGGTGCGGCGCCTTGCCGTAGTAGCGCTCCACCAGCAGCAGCGCGGCCTGGGCGGTGGTGCCGACCGAGGCATGGGCGAAGTCCAGCGCGGCGCGCTGGTCGCGCATGAACGAGGCGTCGAAGCCCTCGCCCTTGTGCCCGCTGTCGGTGGAGACCACGGCAAAGCCGCGTGCCAGCGCAGGCGCGTCGCCGGCGGCGGTGGTGCCCAGTGCCGGGGCGATCGAACCGTTGAGCCCGCCGCCGCCCTGGAACAGGAAGCGCCCGTTCCAGCCCTCCGGCAGGGCCAGCTCGAAGCCGATGCCGTAGCGGACGCCATCGGCGCCGGTGCGGTCGTTGATCCGGCCGGAGACCTTGCAATGCGCCGGCAGCGGTACCGCCACCGGCGGCAGGTAGGGCTGCGCGCGCACCGTGCCCGGGGGCGCCGCGGGCACGCGCTCGGCCGCGGTCACTTCCAGCCGCAGCCGCGCATCGGTGAAGCCCACCAGCGCCTGGCACGCATCCGCGCCCTTGCCCGCGGCCAGCGCCTCGCCCGCCATGCCGCCCAGCAGCACCAGGCCCAGCAGGGCCGCTCCGGTCATCCGCATCGCATCCTCCCCTTGGTCACGGTTCCGTCCAGCCCGCGCGCGCCGGCAGCCGACGGCATGCAGGACGGCGCAGACGGCCGCATCTTCCGGCACGCTTCCGGCGGAAGGCAATGCGGCGGCGCGGTTACTCGCAGCCGATGCCGTCGTTGTCGCGGTCCAGGTGCGGGCCGTAGCCGGGATCGCCGCGGCGTACCGGGGCGGCGCCGGCCGCGCGTGCCTCGGCGCAGTTGCGGAAGGCACGGCCATTGGCCGGGGCCGCGCGCGCGGGCGCCTGCAGCGACTGCGCCTGGCTGGCGGCATTGCCGGCGGGCGCGCGATGGCAGTGGTAGCCGCCGTTGCGGCGGTCGTGGTGGCAGCCCTCGGCGTTGAGCCCGCCGGGGTGGGCCTGCGCCAGCGGGGCCAGCGGCGCGAGCAGCACGACCAGCAGCAACCACCAAGACCTGGGCTTGCGCCTGTTGCGCATGGATCCCCCTCCCTCCCGGTGTCCGCACACAGGTACCGCCAAATGCCCTGGCATGCAATCGGACACTGGTTCACCCCTCCGGGACTGGGGCCGGGGCGGACCGGTCGTCGACGCAGGCGCATGCCTGCGCCGGCGGGAACCCCGCATCCTGCAACGCCTGCTCCGCCTCCGTCCTGCTGCATTTGCCCGCACGCGCCGCGGCGTGCATGCGTGGCCCAGGCCCTGCGGATTGCGGCCGGCATGGCCCGCGCTTGACCCAGGTCAGGGCACCACGAAGCGGCGACCGCCACAGTGCGCGCGTGGGCATCCGCCCATGCACGCGAGGACTGCAACACGCCATGGACATGGATCGCTACCACCGCGACCACGCGACGATCCTGGAGCAGATCGAGACCCTGCGCTCGCTGTCACGGGCCGGGATCGCCGGCAACGCCGGTGCCATCAGCCAGGCCATCGTCGGCACCGCCAGCCTGATCAAGTTCCACCTGGCGGCCGAGGACCAGGTGCTGTACCCGCGCCTGGCGCGCAGCGGCCGCGCCGACCTGGCCGCGCTCAGCTCCCGCTACCAGGCCGAGATGCAGGGCCTGGCCGAGGCCTTCGGCCGTTTCGTCGAGCGCTGGCGGGTGCCGGCGCGGCTGCAGGCCGACCCGGAAGCGTTCCGCAGCGACGCCAACACCGTGCTGCGGGCGCTGTACGAACGCCTGCGCCGCGAGGACCGGGAGCTGTATCCGGCCGCCGGCCGGCTCTGAGCGCGGCGCCGCCACCGGCGCGACGAAGGCGGCGGCGAAGAACGCCAGCGAGCCCAGGCCAGGCCCCAGGAACCGCATGTCCGCCATCGCCGGCACCTCGTGGCCGCGGGCAGCTAGGCCGCCTGCGGTACCGGCGGCAGCTCCGGTGCGTCCAGTCCGGCGAAGGGATCGGACCAGGCCGGAAGCGCCTCGATCCGCGCGTACCAGGCGCGGATCGCCGGATAGTCATGCAGCGGCAGGCCGGCGATCTGGTGGTGCGGCAGGAAGCTGGCCATGCGGAAGTCCGCATAGGAGATCCCGTCGCGCAACAGCCAGGGCCGCGCGGCCAGCTGTTCCTCCAGCAGCGCGGCGCTTTCGGCGAACAGCGCCAGGCCCTTGGCCACCTCGCCCCGGTCCACCGGTCCCAGGCCGTAGCGCTGCTTGGTCACGTACTCGAACTGGACCATGTCGCAGGCGCGCACGAAGTTCTGCTTGCCCCAGCTGAGCCATTGCAGCATTGCCGGCTCGTCCATGCCGGTGCGCCAGAACGGCGAACGCACCTCGCGCGCCAGCCGGCAGGCGATGGCGTCGGTTTCCCACAGGCTGCTGCCGTCGTCGTACACCAGGATCGGGACGCGCAGCGCCGGGGTGAGCGGGCGGTAGCGCTCGGCCTGGCCCGGCGCCAGCGGCGCGGCAAACTCGAACTGCACCGGCGCCTGCAGGTAGCGCGCGGTGGCCACGGCCAGGCGCGGGTTGGGGTTGCGGCTGTACAGCAGCTTCATGCGCCCCTCCCCTGCCGGCTGCGGTGCCAGGCGACGAGGGCATTGGCATGGCCGTGGCCCAGGCCGTGGGTCTGCCTGAGCAGGGCCACCTGGTCCATGTGCGCCAGGCCGGCGGTCTGGTCCAGCACCGCCAGCCAGTGGGCGATGGGCTTGCCGTAGGTTCGTTCGATCGAGGGGAAGTAGGACGCGGGCCCGGTGGCCCCTGCTGGATTGCCCATGGCGTGCTCCGTGCGCGGGGATGTCGCCGGTACGACGTCCCGGGCGCGCCCCGATCGACATTGCGGGCGCGCCGCCTAGCGCAGTCCGTAGTGGGCGAAGTACAGCAGCGGTGGCAGCAGGGCCAGGACCAGCAGGAAACCGATCCCGAACCACCCCGGACGCACCAGGAAGGCGCGGTGGTGGCGGGTCGGGTGGTGCAGCACCCGCACCCGGTCGCCGTCCGCGTGCACGCCCAGGCGCTGCAGCTCGAGCAGGCCGCGGAGGGCGCCGGAGGCAGCCAGCGGCCAGGCCGTCACCCGCGAGCCACGGTAGCGACGGCCGTCCACTTCGTACTCATAGTCGGCCTTCATGCGGTAGGTACGCTCCGCCCGGAGCAGGGCCACGCCGATCTGGCGCTGTTCCAGCATGCGCAGGGTGCCGGCCACCGCGGGCCAGCGGCGGATGCGCAGCAGGTACCACGCGCCGTAGCCGCAGCACAGCGAGGCGTACATCCACATCCAGAACAGCAGCGCCTGCCTGTCGCCGGCGGCCGCGCCGTGCCACATGCGCACCAGGTACTCCGCCACGCTCACGTGCCGGCCTCCGCGGCCGGGCGCACCCTGCGCCACGCGCGCCGTTCCAGGTACAGGCACAGCAGGCCAAAGCCCATGAACGCCAGCCCGCCGAACAGGGGCAGGCGGGCGGCCGCGGTAATCCCCGGCTGCAGCACCGCAAGCTCCGGCCGGGCGGGGTGGTGGAACACGGCCACCTTCCGCCCCAGTGCCAGGCCGGCAAGCATGGCTTCGGCGCCCTTGCGGTCGCTGGAAACCGGCAGGCCGGAGAAGTACAGGCGGGTGGACTCGTAGGACTGCCCGCGCACCTGGTAGCGGTAGTGCACGCGCGGGAGGAAGGTGTGGGAGCGGCGGACGTCCAGCCCGGCATCCAGCACCACGCCTTCCACGGCCGGCCAGTCGCGCGAGGCCGCGGCGTGGTACAGCCCGTGCAGGCCCGCGGCCAGCAAGGCCGCGCCCAGCAGCACGAACAGCGCGCAGAACAGCTGCTTCAACACCTGTGTTGCCCGTCCCCTTGTGGCCCCGGGCAGGCGACCACCAATCCCGTGGCGGGGCAACTCCCCCCGCCCCGCGCCTGCCCTGTCGGCGTCGGATCATCCGGCACCACGGCGGCCGCTGGCAACGGCCGGGGATGCTCAGTGCAGGGTCAGGACGATGGGCGCGTCGCGGGTGATGACCAGGGTGTGCTCGTACTGGGCCGAGCGGTTGCCCGGCGCGCCCAGCAAGGTCCAGCCATCGCCGGCTTCCTCGACCACGCGGGTGCGGGTGGAGATGAAGGGCTCGATGGTGATCACCATGCCCTCCTCCAGCACGCGCGCGTCGGTCGGGTCGTAGTAGCCGGGGATATGGTCCGGCTCCTCGTGCAGGCTGCGGCCCACGCCGTGGCTGCCCAGGTTCTCGATCACCCGGAAGCCGAACCGGCGCGCAGTGGCCTCGATGGCCTTGCCGATCAGGTTCAGCGGCTGCCCGGCGCGGGCGACCTTCAGCGCCTCCGCCAACGCAGTGCGCGAGGCGTGGCACAGCCTGGTATCGCGCGCCGAGGCCTTGGGCAGCACGCGGGTGCCGCCGGTGTCGGCATAGTAGCCACCCAGCTCGGCCGAAACGTCCACGTTGAGCACGTCGCCGGCGCGCAGCACGCGCGGGCCCGGCACGCCATGCGCGGCCTCCTCGTTGACGCTGATGCAGGTCGCGCCCGGGAAACCGTAGACCGCGCGTGGCGCCGGCGTCGCCCCGGCGTCGGCCAGCATGCGTTCGCCGATGGCGTCCAGTTCCGCGGTAGTCATGCCCGGAACGGCCGCCGCCAGCATCGCCTCGCGCACCCGCGCGACGATGCCGCCAATGACTTTCAGGCCCTCAAGGTCGGCAGGAGATCCGATGGTCATGCGCGGAGTCTACTCCTGGCGTGCGGCGGGGAATGGAACAGCGCTGCCGCGCGGGAGCGACCGGCCCTGCTGGTGGTGCAGGCCGCCCAGGCGGGGACCGGGCTGCACTTCAGGCCGCTTCGATGCGGTTGCGGCCGGATTTCTTGCCGCGGTAGAGCGCGGCGTCGGCGGCCTGCATGGCCTGTTCCAGGGCGGCGGTGCTGGCGAAGCTTCCGGAGATGCCGATGGTGACGGTGCAGCGCAGGGCTTGATGGGCCGGGTCATGGCCCAGGGCCTCGGCCTCGACCGTGCCACGGATGCGCTCGGCCAGGCTCCACGCGGCCTTGGCGTCGATGCCCGGGCAGACCACCGCGAACTCCTCGCCGCCCATCCGGCAGACCAGGTCGCCCGGGCGCACGGCACCGCGCAGCACCGTGGCCACCGCGCACAGCACCGCGTCGCCGGCCTGGTGGCCGTGGCGGTCGTTGATGCGCTTGAAATGATCCACGTCGATCATCAGCAACCGCGCATCGGCGCCCGGGCGCTGGAAGCAGGCCTCCAGCGCCTCGGCCAGGCCGCGGCGGTTGAGCAGCCGGGTCAGCGGATCGCGCGCAGCCATCCCGCGCAACTGGTCGGTCAGGCGGCGCAGCACCAGCCATACGAACGACGGCGGCATGATCGTCGCCAGCGAGCACATGTAGATGTAGAAGACCATCTGGAAGCGCGCGTCCATGTCCAGCGCCTCCAGGCCGCCGTCCACGAGCTTGCCCAGCTTCATCAGGTTGAGCACGAGGATGCCGCCGATCAGCAGCACGAACAGCACCACCTCTCCGCGCAGGTTGCGCGCGTAGCTGCGCAGGCCCAGCAGCAGGGCCACGATCATGAAGGCGAAGCACAGCGAGCACACCGCCGACAGCAGGGCATAGCGCGCCACCGCGCCCAGGCCCCAGTGCACCACCGCCTGCAGCGCGGCATATCCCAGCACCACCGCGCACAGCGGCAGCAGCAGGGGCACGCGCTTGCCGAAGAAGCGCGCGCCGCCGATGCAGTACGCCACCAGCGCGCCGAGGGTGAAGCAGTGGTTGACCACCCCCATCCAGCCCCATCCGGGCGACTCCATCAGCTGCAGCACGTAGGCCACGCCGAGGATGAGATTGCCCGCCGCGAACGCATCCATGCCCATGCGGTCGCTTCCCAGGCGCCGGCCGATGAGCAGGAACATCACCGCGAAGCTCAGCGAGTAGACACACAGCATGCCTACGAGGACGGTGGCAACCATCGGTCAGTCCCTGGACGGATGTGGACGCGCGAACCATCGGGCTGCCAGCTCCGGACCCGCGCTGGCGCGGGCCCCTTCCGGCGCGCGGGAGGTCGGGCCGTGTCGTGGCAACGGCCACCCCGGGGTACGGGACACCCGTGCCCCGGTGTAATGCAACGCAGCCGGATCCGGCCGCGCGGCTGCCTGCGGTCAGTTGCTGGGCAGCCAGCCCTTCTCGGTCTTCTCGAAGTTGTGCCAGGCGTGGCGCTCGACGCCGTCGCCGACCTGGAAGTCGTCGGCGAACTGCATCTGCTCCAGGTGGTTCCAGGCGACGATGAAGGACACCCGCCGCAGCTCGGCCTGCTCCGGCGCATCGGCGCTTTCCCAGAACGCACGGCACGGCGCACAGGCGGCCAGCATCGCGTCGCGACGCGGCGCGAATCCGTCGCCCTGGGCGTTGATCCACTGCGAGGCGACCATGACGGACTGCATCAGGTTGACCCCGTCCTGGAGCGCGCCGAAGTCCATGTCCGACTGCGCCTGGCGCGCCGCCGACTGCTGCAGCTCCTCGTTCAGGCCGCGGGCCAGGCCGAGGATGACCTCGCCGTAGGGCTTGGCCAGCTGCAGCTTGTAGGTGTAGGTCACCCGGTAGCGGTTGGCCGAATCCGGATCCAGCTGGCCATTGCTGCGCTGGAAATCCACGATTTCCAGGCCATCAGCCAGGTCGGTCTCGGCCAGCTTGCGCACCACTGGCTCGGCCACCTTGTCACTGGGCCGGTCCTCGCCGCAGCCGGCCAGCAGCAGCACCATCAGCGCCGCCGCCGCGGCCTTGGACAGAATTCGCTTCACGGATCACCTGCATTGGGGGGACGCCCTGCGCGCGGGCAGGGACAAGGCATCCGTTATCGGCCGGGCGGAGGCAAACCTTAGCCATGGCTAACGCCGCCGCTCGACCCGGAAGCGGAACACGTAGTCCTCGTCGTTCCAGTGCGCGACCACGTCGACCTCGTACGGCGCCCGGCCCCTGGCCTTGCCGACCACGATCTGCCCGCCCCAGGACTCCTGCGGGCCGACCGTGGTGGTCTGCAGGATGGTATTGCCGAGCCGTTCCAGGGTCGCGTGCAGCTCGCGGTCGATCAGGTAGATGCCGCCGGCGGCCAGCGCCGTGGCCGCGGCGGTCCCGGCGGCGGCCGCCGCCGGGTCGTACCAGGTGGTGCGCGCCAGGCGCGGACCGCGCGGCGTGTAAACCGTGGTGTCCACGCTGGTATAGGCGTTGTTGGTGGCCGCCACCGCCGTGGCCACCCCGGCCAGGGCCACGGCGACCGCCGCCCAGGTCGCCGCCGACTCCGCCTCCCGCTCCAGGTCCTCGTACGAATAGACCGGCACCCAGGCCCCGCCCACCCGCGCGGTGAAGTTCCCGGGCCCGAAGTCCGAAGGCATGTCCAGCTTGTTGTAGCCGGCCACGGCAAAGCTGATCCGCCCGTTGACCTCCACCCCCAGCGGCGTGACCCGCACCGCCCCGTTGCGCAGCTCCAGGTCGGCCGTCGGCCGCCCGTTGTAATAGCTCAGCTGTGCCGCGCCGGTATCGACCGGCGTGATCGTGTACTTCGTCGTCGCGCACGCAGTCAGCGCGAGCGCCGTCATGGCGCAAACCAGTGCCTTTCCAGCCATCCCCCTACCCCCCCACTCTGGCGCGTTCCGCCATGGGGACTCTATTACCTGGCCGGGCCGCTTGAAACGGACCACGGATGGCACCGTTGGGCGGCCAGACAGCCAGGACATCAGCCGGCAAACGGGGTGGCAAACACGGCAGACGGGGTCAGGTTCGCCTCCTGCAAGGCCGGTTGGATCTTCCGGAACCGGCCGGACCCTTGCCGCGCCGGACCAGGTCCAGGCCGCGGAAGTGGACCTGACCCCGCTCAACCCCGTTCGCAATCCGGCCGTGCCTCCACCCCAGTGGCGGACCCGCACCACCCCGTTGCGCGGCTCCAGGCCGGCCGGCGGCCGCCGGCGCGCGGCGCCCGCCGCACTGCCCCCGGCGCAAATAAGATGTATCCGGTGCCAGGGGCACCATCCCGGCCTGCCAGGATCGGCTCCCAATGGATCCCCGGCACGTCAGGGCCGACCTTTGCCGCACCGGTCGTTCCGCAGCGCGCAGGACCACGCCGCGCTGCTCCTGGCGCAGTTCCCGTTCCACGTTCCACGACCAAGGGAGTGAACGGATGTCACGCGTGCTGATGTGTGTCTTGCTGCTCTTCCTTTCCGGATGCGCCTCGGTGCCGAGGGAGGAAGCCCTGAAGCTCGGTGCTGCCGGACAGAAGGCCGCCGAAGCGGGCCAGGCCGCGCTGGCCGACCTGGCCGGCGAGGTCGGCGGGTTTCCCGAACGCAGCGCGGTGCTGCTGACGGTTGCCACGTGCACGGCGCCGGCAACACCCTCGCCGTGCGGGATCAGCCAGGCACCAGGCGATGTGCTCACGGCGGACGAAAAGCTTGCAGGGGTGATATCGCTGAGGGCCCGCGCCCTGTCCCAGCTGCATTCGGCCTATGGCGTCTTCCTGGAGGAAGCGGAGTACGACGCCGCGGTCGATATCGACCAGTCCCTCGGCGAGCTTGCCGACAGCGTCAACAACCTGGCCGGTGCCATGGCCTTGCTGTCGGGCGGGACCAGCTTGCTGGCGCTTCCGGCCACGAAGATCGCGCGCAAGGCGGCAGGGGAATCGGCCAGGACCGCGCAGAAGCGACGCCTGCTGGAAGCCAGCCGGGCATTGGGGGAGATAGACCAGCGGCTGCTCGAACTGCTGCGCGAGGAAGCGGAGGTCTACCAGGGCATCAGCGAAATCCTGCACTCCAACCGCCTGCAGCTGGCCGATGTCCTGCTGCAGGCCGGGCTCCTCGATCCCAGGCCGCTGGTCGACGATTTCCTTTCCCGCAACCGGCTGGGAGCGGCCATGGAACTGGAGGCCAGCGATCCGGTCGTCCTCGCCCTGGCGCGCACCGTCCACGCACACCAGGCCGGCCGCCTCGCCGCCGCGAGCCGCGCGGCCTACCAGTCGCACATCAGCGCCTTCGAAGCCCTTATCGCCCTGCACGAGGACTTCGAGGCCGGCAAGCCGCTATCGCTGGACGACGTCGCCAGGGCCCTGGGCGAGATCAGGCTGTGGGCTGAACTTCTCGAGGAACCCGACGGGCAGGCCGCGGAGGAAGCGCCGTGACGATCAAGGACACCAGGCTCAGGGAATTCCAGCGCGCCCTGCAGGACGCCACCGAAAACCTTGCCGCGGACATTGCCGCCGCCCAGGGCAACGCGGAGCTGATCCAGAAGATCCAGGCCAACTACTGGAAGCACCACGCCAACTGGTCCATGGCCGCCACCGCCGCGCTGGAAAAGAACAACGACAGGATCCAGGCGCTGTTCGACGACGCCAAGGCTGCGAACAAGGCGATCAGGGAGGCGCGCAAGAAGGCGGAGGACATCGCCACCATCGTCCGCTCCTCGTCCAACGTCGCCACGGCGCTCACGCAGCTGCTGGAGAACGTGGCCAAGGCCTAGGCACCCGCCCGCCACGCTTCCTGGATGACGAGGATCGCGTGCGCTACCGCCCCGGAACAAAAGGGCCAGAACCGGAGGAAACCCGACCCTGGCCCCTGTTTCCCATCTGAACCACCCGGGCCACGCCACGCAGCCCGGGTGGCACCGTTACACAATGCGCAACGGCGTCAGCCTTCGATGCCCATCTTCGCCTTGACCAGCTGGGCGGACTGCGCGCCGTGGCGGTCATACGGACGGGTCAGGAAGTACTTGTCGGCCGGGAAGCCGGCCGGCAGGATCTTCTTGTCCAGGGTCACCAGCACCTCGCCGGTGCCCGGCACCAGCAGGTCGAACGCATCCGGGAACACGACCGCTTCCAGCCGGGCGCTGTTGACGGTGGCCTTCTCGCCGCCGTTGTCGGACATGGCCGAGGCCAGGAACACGTACCCCTTCACGACCAGCGGCACGTCCGCGTTGCCGTTGCCGTCGCGCTTGCCGGCCAGCTTGGCTTCGACCTCGCGTGCGGCGGCCTCGTCCATCGGCAGCCAGAATTCCGAACTGTTGGCCAGGTCCATCGACGGCACACCACCAAGGCCTGGGTGACGCAGGGCGGGCGGCAACGAAGGGGCCGCCCCATCGATCAGCAGTACATCTTTGCCCTGCTGCGCAACCGGATCTACCTGGGTGAGATCCGCAACAAGGGTGTGTGGTACGCCGCTCAGCACCAGGCCATCGTCCCGCAGGAACTGTGGGAGGCGGCCCACGCCTTCATCGAGCGCCGCAAGCAGGCACCGCGTGAGCACCGCGCCAAACATCCGGCCCTGCTGGCCGGGCTGCTCTTCGCGCCCGATGGCCAGCGCATGTTGCACACCTTCGTCAAGAAAAAGAACGGGCGCATGTATCGCTACTACGTGCCCTACCTGCACAAGCGCCGCAATGCGGGCGCGAACCTGACGCCGGATGTGCCCGACATCGGCCACCTGCCCGCAGCCGAGATCGAGAACGCAGTGCTGACGCAGATCCACGCGGCGCTCTCGGCGCCGGAGGTGCTGATCGGCACCTGGCGCGCCTGCCAACGTCACCCCGCTGGCGCGGCTCTCGACGAAGCCCAGGTGGTCGTGGCGATGCGACGCATCGGCGCCGTGTGGGCGCAGTTGTTTCCGGCCGAGCAGCAACGCATCGCGCGGCTGCTGATCGAGCGGGTCCAACTGCATGAGCATGGGCTCGACATCCTTTGGCGCGATGACGGATGGATCGGACTCGGCCCGGACATCGCGGCACATCCCCTCGTCGAGGAGGCGCGCGCCAAGCCCGAGGAGACCTGTGTATGACCGACAAGCGCACCACTGTCGTTGGCAACCCGCGCCTCCTCACCGTCCGCATCGAGGTCGGGGCCGAGACCCGCAGCTACGTGAGCGGCCGCCAGCGCGTGACCCTGGTGCCGCTCACGATCAAGCGCCGTCAGAACCGCAAGCTGCTCATTCCCCCGGCGGCCGGGGATGCCGCGCGGGCATCGGGCGGGCTCGACGTCCCGATGATCAAGACCGTGGGCAAGGCCTTCTACTGGAAGCGCCTGCTCGACGAGGGGCGCTACCCGACCGCCACCGATCTCGCACGGGCACTGAAGCTGGAGCCCGGTTGGGTGGCCGAGGTGCTGCGGCTCACGATGCTGGCGCCCGACATCATCGAAGCCATCCTCGATGGCCGGCAGCCGCGACACCTGAACTTGCAGACCCTGCGCGGCCGGCACGATCTGATACCACGGGATTGGTCCGAACAGCGCGAAGTCTTGGGGTTTGCGAAGGAAAATGATCGCAGTTTTCATCATTTCACTGGAAACGGGTGAGGGCGCAAGCACTGCGGGCGCAATGGGGCACCCACTCCGCTTCGACAAAAGTGGCCTGAGGAACCTGTCAGCGGTGAAAATATGGCAATCGTCCTGCCGCACTCATCACCCCGCATGTCAACCCCAATGAAGCCCCAGTGGTGGTGTCGCACCTGGCCCGTGGCCCTCGTGGGCTGGGTGGGCGTGCTCGCCTTGCTGGGCCAGCCACTGCCCACCGTGCCCGCGGACCTCGCCGCACAGTGGGCCGCGCTGCCGCATTGGGCCCAGCGGGCGGTCTTGATCGTCCAGCCCGGGCTGCTGGTGCTGGCCGCCAGCGCGGTGGGGGCGGCCTTGGCCCATCGGGTGGGCTTGCGCAGCGCGCTGGCCGGCACAGGCACCTGCCCGCCTGGCCAGACATGGGCAGGGGTCTTGCTGCTCGGTGCGTGCGTGGGCGGTCTCGTACGCGGGCTTGATCGGATCTGGGCGCCGCACTTGGGCACCGCCTGGCAGGCCTTGGTGCACGCCCAGTCGGCCCAACCCAGTTCCCGTGGTGGATCGGCCCGCTCTACGGCGGGCTGGCCGAGGAGGTGATCGCGCGCTGGGGCGTGATGAGTTTGCTGGCCTGGGGATTGGCCCGCGTGTGGGGTGAGCGCCGCCAGCGGCTGGCTCTGGTGCTGGCGGTGGTCGTCTCAGCGCTGGCGTTCGGCGCGGCCCACCTGCCGATGCTGGCAGCACAGATCGACTTGAGCCCCGCCATCGTGGCGCGCACGCTGGTGCTCAATGCCTTGGGCGGCGTGGTGTACGCCGTCGTGTTCATCCGTCACGGCCTGGAAGCGGCCATGGCCGCGCACGCCAGCACCCACTTGGGGCTGCTGGCGGCCCGCGCCTGGGGATGATGCCCGCCATGCCAGCGGCCTTCACCCTGCTGCCTGGTGCCTTGAAGGGCGTGCGCGCCGTCGTCGGCGACACGGCGCGGTCATTTGCGCGCCACACGCATGACGAGTTCGGCATCGGCCTGATCGACCGCGGCGCGCAACGTTCGGCCTCAGGGCGGGGCCCCGTCGAAGCATGGGCGGGTGATGTGATCACGGTCAATCCGGGTGAGGTGCACGACGGCGCGGCGCTCACCCCTGCCGGGCGGCGCTGGCGCATGCTGTACCTAGACGTCGGCGTTTTGCGAGCCTGGGCTGACGACATGGGCGCCGATGGTGTGCGCCTTGCCGCCGAGTTCACCCAGCCGGTGCTTCGAGACGCCCGCCTGGCAGCCGGTTTTCGGCAGGCTTTCGCGTGCGTGACCGGCCCCACACTGCCCGAGCAGGCACCTGCCCAGGCCATGGCTGCCCACGAGGCCTTGCTGAGTCTGTTGGGCGCGCGCTTGGCTTTCACGCAACGCTGAAAGCGTCGTCTGATTCATGTTCATCATGCAAGGATCTGCCATGGAACTTCACACCACCCCGGTCATCCCCGTGCTGCGCCGTCGCCTGACCGTGCGGCTGCCGCAAGTGGCGCAGATGGCAGGGCCCTGCTGCGCCGAGCTCGAAGCCCTGGCTCGCGCCCAGGGCCGTACCGTGCAAGGACCGCCCATCTTCGCGGCGCACGGATTGCCGCACGACGGGCACACCCCCTTTGATCTCGACATCTGCCTGCCGGTGTCCGGCCCGGGCACCGAGGAGTTGCCGGCGCTGTCTTGCATGCGCACGGTTTACTGCGGGCCATTGGAGGGCTTGTTTACGCAGGGCTACCAAGCCCTGCTGGACGCCATCGCGGCAGCAGGGCGAACCCCCAGCGGACAGACCCGCGAGGTCTACCACGCCTGGCACGGCCCCGACTCGTCCGACAACCGCATCGAACTCCAGATTGGCCTCGCCCCGTGACGCCCGAACCCAAGCTTGAAGTGCGACGCTTTGCCGCCGAGGACTTCCCCACCTACCGCTCCTGGTACGCCGACGCGCGCTTGAACCGGCATCTGGGCCCGATGGACGAGGATTGGCTGGCCCATGTCCTGGCCGACACCGAGGGCGAGCAATGGGCGGTGCGATCCGATGCGGCGCTGGTCGCCGTCATCGGCCTCACCCCCGATCCCGAGCAGAGCGCTTGGGTCATCACTGACTTTGCCGTCGATCCGACGCGCCGCGGCCAAGGCTGGGGACGGCGGGCCTGGGCGGCCTTGCTGGCGCAGCCTGCGCTGCGCGAGCGCCGATCCTTTCGTGCCTACGTGGCCGAGGACAACCCCGAGGCCCTGGCCTTCTTCGAGGTGCTGGGCTGGCAGCGCCTGGCCGCGCCGAGCCGCGAGGATCCATTCTGGGCCTTGGCCTGGACGCGATGAGGCCCGGTGCGTCGAGCGGCCGGCGTCGTGCCGAAGACCTCGCGGAACACGGTAATGAAACTGCTGCCTCAGTCCTCGACGCTGGATATCCTTGCCTTGCCGTGCTTTCAGGTTTCGCACCTACGCCACCCATTTCTGCAGCCGCTTGCCAGGCAATAGCTCGTACGGCGACTTCCAGCCTGGCACTTGCGCCAGCCGATCCAGCCAGGCCGCAATGTTCGGATATGAGGCCGTCAGGTCGATCCCTGTCTCATCCTCTGGGTAAGACAGGTAAGCGCACATCGACATATCTGCAATGGTCAGGCGTCCGCACGCCACAAAGGGGGTCGCGCCAAGGTGTTGCTCAAGGATGCCCAGAAAATCCTTCACCCGGGCCAGGTGCCAGGCCAGCACGGCCGGATCACTCTGTGGCGTGAATGTGCGCAAGAAGCGATAGGTCGCCATTCCACCGGATAGCTTCTGGTTGTCCCAGAAGAGCCAGCGAAGAAGCTCGTAGGTCTCCTCGTCATTGATCGCCCCGAACTTCTCATACTGGGCCGCAAGCTGCAGCAAGATTGGCGCTGTCTGCGTCAATTTGCGGCCATTGACCTCCAGCACCGGAATTTCACCCATCGGATTGACCGTGCGCCGCCACTGCGGCGTCCACGTCACGCGCGATCCGAAATCCGTCCAGACGGGCTCAAAGGTTTGGCCGCAGAGCGTCAGCATCAGCGCCAGTTTGTAGCTGTTGCCTGACTCGGGGAAGTAATGGAGGCGATACGTGTCCATCGCAGTTCCTTCTTTGGCGGGGCGACTGGTGAATAGCAGTTCTAGGCCGGCTTCACGATCGCCAAGATGGCGATGACCAACATCGCAACGACGATGCCGAGTTCAGCACCAGGAATTTTCTCTACAGATGCTCCAGTTCGAAGGCAACGTCGTATTCGACCGGAACGTACGCCGTGAAACGCCGATAGGGCGACGACGAAGATCAGCTTGACGATCAGCCATGGGGATGACAGCCATCCCGCGCCGAGCGCCAATGACAATCCGAAGATCCAGGTCAACAGCAATGCGGGCGTGGTGACGGTACGTTCAAAACGCTGCAGCGCGGCCAACATCCCCGCTTGTTCTTCTGGTGGTGACAGCGAGATGGCGTTCACCATCCGTTCTTGCGCAAGCAAGCCGCCCACCAGAAATACCACCGCCGTGACGTGTGCTGCCACCAAATAAGGGTAAATCGCTGCCAAGCTCATCGAGCCTCCTTGCCATCGGCGAGCGTTTTCGCCCGTTCGCGCAGCCACCGGAGATTGGCGTACCCGCCGAATGGCACAAACGCGACCAGAAACAATCGAGCCACTTCACGGCCATGCCAGCCGCCGCCGGACACGGTTTGCAGTACCGTCCAGATGTACGCCAGAAATGCGATCCCATGTATGGGCCCGAGGAACTTCGAGCCATACGGCCAGCCCCAGAGATGGCGCAGAGGGACCGCAACGAACACCAAAAGAACCAGCGTTGTTGCCTCGATGATCGAGGCCATCTCAAGGCGCTTCAGTTGCTGGCTCTCAAGAGCCGCGATGGGTTCATGTGGATGACGCGGGTCCTTTTCTGCTTGTCCGTCTTTGACCATGTGGTTTCTCATGAAAGGCTCGCATTCATGAAAGTCACGTCGGGCATTTCTCACCGGGCCGCAAGGTCAGGACCCGGGCACCGTGAGCCGTGACGGCAACGGTATGTTCGAATTGAGCCGACAATTGCCCATCGCAGGTGACCACCGTCCAACCATCCTCCTCGGTTCGAACGGTGCGCCGTCCTTGATTCACCATCGGCTCGATGGTGAACACCATCCCTTCGCGCAGTACTAGCCCCGTTCGCGGTTTGCCCCAGTGCAGCACTTGTGGCGCCTCGTGCATCTCACGACCGATGCCGTGGCCACAGTATTCCCTGACGATCGAATAGCCATTCCTGCGGGCATGTCGCTCGATGGCGTGGCCCACGTCGCCAAGCGTGGCACCTGGGCGCACGGCCTGAATGCCTTTCCACATCGCCTCATAAGCCACGTGCACGAGCCGCCGCGCCGGCTGCGACACCTCGCCCACCAGATAGGTTTTGCTGGAATCGGCGATGTAGCCGTTCTTCTCCAGTGTGATGTCGAAATTGACGATGTCCCCGTCTTGCAAGATGTCTTCGGCAGAAGGAACGCCATGGCAGACCACTTGATTGCGCGAGGCGTTCAGCGCATAGGCGTACCCGTATTGCCCCTTGCTGGCCGGGCGCGCGACGAGCTCGTGGACGATGAATGCATCGACCAGATCGTTGACCTGCAGGGTCGACATGCCGATCAGGTTCAGCCGATCGAGATAGTCGAACACCAGCGCCAGCAGTCGGCCCGACTCCGCCATCAGCGCGATTTCTTCGGGTCGCTTGGTCATGTCGAACCCATCTTGATGGGTTGCGCCACTACACCCGCGGCCCGCAGTTCACGCGTGACGATGTCGTTGAAGCTCAGTGTCGGGTTCATTTCGCACAGCATGCCGATCCGGATCCAGAAGGCCGCTTGCGCGTTGATCGACCGGCACGACACCGCGCTGGCCTTGCGCAGTTGGTCATGCAAATCGTCGTCGATGTTCACGATGCCCATATGCCGTCCACTTTATACGAAACATATACGTATCATATACTTTTCTGACTGCGGCGCAAGGGAGCCGCAGGCCTGCCCGCGCCCGTCAAAACAGCGTCGAGCGATGCGCGGCCAGGCCCGCCAGTGCGCCGTCGCCCACGGCCAACGCCACGCTGCCCGCCGCTCTTGCGGCATCGCCACAGGCGAAGACCCCTGGCACGCTCGTCTCCTGTGCAGCGTTGACCTTGATGAACTCGCCCAGCGGACCTTTCTCGATCTCGCAGCCCAGTTGTTGCGCCACAGGGCTGCTGAGGTGGGCTCGTGTCTGGGTGAACAGGCCATTCATCGACAGGATGCGTCCGTCTGCCAGCACCACGTCAGCCTCGCCTTCGATGCGCTCGATGGGCGTTGATTCGACACGCGTGCCCCTCCTGGCGAGCGCGGCCAGATCCTCTGGCGTCGGCGCATAGGCGTCGTTGAGGAACAGTGTCGGCTTGCCCCAGTCGGGCAGCATGAGGCCGTGGTGCTGCGCCATCGGCGACGCGGCCACGATGCCGATGGGCCCGGCGTCCAACTCGTAGCCATGGCAGTAGGGGCAATGGAATACGCTGCGGCCCCAGCGCTCGGCCAGGCCCGGCACCGGTGGCAGCTCGTCGCGCACGCCAATGGCTAGGATCAATCGACCGGCGCTGACCACTTGGCCTGAGACGCAGAACTCGAAGCGGCCATCCGGGCCGCGACGCGCCTCCTCGGCCAGAGCGTCCAGCCAGCGCACGTTCGGGTAGCGCAGCAACTGGCTGCGGCCCTCGGCCGCCATCGCGCCCGGGGACTGGCCGTCGCGCGTGAGGAATCCATGCGAATGCCCTTGCGCCTCGTCAACGAAGCGGTTGCGGCGCTGTCCGGCATCGACCACCAGCACGTCGCGGCGCGCCCTGGCGAGCTGAAGCGCGGCGGACAGCCCCGCATAGCTGCCACCGATGACCGCGAAATCAACCTTCATGGACGTGCTCCACAAGCCGGTGCGGGGCATGGCGATGAGCCTTCAAGCGTCGCCGGAAGTCGCTGGCGAGATCGGCCAGCGTCACCTCACCGAGTCGCTCCAGCAGCAATCGCTCGGCGTCCTGCACCGCCACGCCCAAGGCTTCGTTGACCGCCTGTGCGACGAGGCACTGCGGGTGGTTCTCCCGGAAACCCAGCGAGACGAGGGATGGCTCGCCGAGCGCTTCGTAAACGCTGCGCAGCGTGACCGCCTCCAGCGCGCAGGACAGCACCCAGCCGCCGCCGTGGCCTTTGGATGATCGGACGAAGCCCTTGTCCCTGAGCCCGGCCATCAAGCGGCGCAGCACGACGGGGTTCGTCTGCATGGCCGCGGCAAGCAACTCCGAGGTCGCGGGCCCTTCGGCTTGCGCCATATGCAGGAGGACATGCAAAACGTCCGAGAGTTGGCTATTTTTCGTCATGCAACATTATGAGTTGCATGATATGCCTTTTGTCAAGCAACGAACTTCGCCTGATCAACCTGGAAGGGCGTGAAGTGGACGCTGGCTTTCCTGCGTGATGCTCAAAGGCACGCCGGAACGCATCGGCGAACCAGAAGTTCCCGCGTGGTTCGCCATTGCGTCCCTCGTATGTTCGCCACCCGAAGCCTGCAATGACACCTGTTCCTCAACAGCGTCATAGGAGGCTTCCATGCCGACAACGGCAAGCACCATCACCCGGTCGCCGGTCGATGCGATCAATAGTCTGTCTCCCGGCGACCGTCGGGGCCTCAACGAGAACGAGCTCGCGCAGCGCTGGGGCCTGAGCCCCAAGACCCTGCAGCGCTGGCGCAGCGAAGGTCGCGGCCCGCGCTACCTGAAGCTGTCCAAGCGCGTCAGCTACCCCCTGGAGTCGGTCATCGAGTTCGAGCGTGGCGCCCTGCACGACTCGACCTCCGAGCGCGTGGCGCGCTGAAGGGGGGGGGGGCGATGAGCGATTTGACCCTTTACCCCGCCGACATCGCCGCGATGTCGGTGGCCCAACTCGCCGCGCTGCCACCCGAGCAGAAAGCCGAGATCAGCCGCCATCTCGATGAGGCGATCGCCTGGCTCAAGCAGTATGGCCATAGGTTTCTTGGGCCTGGCTCTCACAGCGTGCGCGTCATCATCCGTGCTCGTCGGAAATGCGCGCCGAGCGATTGACCCAAAGGATGTCAAAATTTATCTGGAAGCGCCTACAAAATATGAAACAGTAGCGCTACTGGAAGCATCCGATATCGACGCAAATGGATTCTCCGCCCAAATCCGAATAAACAAGGTTATGAAGCGCCTGAAATATGAGGCCGCGGAGCTCGGTGCGAACGGCATCCTCTTGCAAGGCATAGACACGCAGTACACCGGCTCGATAGGCAGCGGCGTTGCAAACGCCACAATTAATGGGAATAGGGCTTTTGTCTCCGGTTTTGGATACTCCGCAGCTCAGCACAGCAAGGTAGGTCGCGCCATTGCAATATATGTCCCTGCAGGCGACACAACTGCCACTATAACTTCACCCATTCCGGAAGAGCATCAGAATCCGGCGCCAGAACCACGGCAGCTAGCTCCTCATGGAAATGTACAGAAATCACCTGAGACCACCCCACACACCCCAAAATCTGGCACGAAAAGCAACTGGAGAGAATGGGGGAAAAATTAGAGATACCCTACCCCTACACAGCGCAAATAAAAGGCGGCCCTTCGGGCCGCCTTCTTGCTCTAGCTCCTGTTAATAAAGGGTCAAACCCCGATCGGGTTCGCCTTCTCCGGGTCGATCTTGTACAGCTTGATCGCCCTGGCCACGTCCTTGCCGGTCATCTTGCCCTCCTTGGCCAGGGCCGCGATCGCCGCGTGGGCAATGTAGTAGCGGTCCACCTCGAAGAAGCGGCGCAGGTTGGCGCGGGTGTCGGAGCGGCCGAAGCCGTCGGTCCCCAGCACGGTGTAGCTCATCGGCACGAAGCCGCGGATCTGGTCGGCGAACACGCGCACGTAGTCGGTGGCGGCGATGGCCGGGCCCTGGCGGCCCTCCAGCAGCTGGGTGACGTACGGCTTGCGCGGGGTCTCCTCCGGATGCAGGCGGTTCCAGCGCTCGGTGGCGAAGCCTTCCTTGCGCAGCTCGTTGAAGCTGGGGCAGGACCAGATGTCGGCGGTGACGCCGAAGTCCTTGTCCAGCAGCTCGGCGGCGGCGATGGCCTCGCGCAGGATCGTGCCCGAGCCCATCAGCTGCACGCGCAGCTCTCCCTTCTTGGGCTTGCCGGCGTCCTTCAGCAGGTACATGCCCTTGATGATGCCCTCGGCCGCACCCTCCGGCATTTCCGGATGGGTGTAGTTCTCGTTCATCAGGGTGATGTAGTAGTACTCGTCGATCTGGTCCTCGAGCATGGCCTTCATGCCGTGCTGCATGATGACCGTGACCTCGTAGCCGAAGGTCGGATCGTAGCTGCGGCAGTTCGGGATGGCGCCGGCCAGCAGGTGGCTGTGGCCGTCCTCGTGCTGCAGGCCCTCGCCGTTGAGGGTGGTGCGGCCGGAAGTGCCGCCGAGCAGGAAGCCGCGGGTACGCATGTCGGCCGCCTGCCAGGCGATGTCGCCCACGCGCTGGAAGCCGAACATCGAGTAGTAGATGTAGAACGGCAGCATCGGCACGTCGGACACCGAGTAGCTGGTGCCAGCGGCCATCCACGACGCGATCGCGCCCGGCTCGCTGATGCCCTGCTGCAGCACCTGGCCGGACTGGTCCTCGCGGTAGTACATCAGTTGGTCGGCGTCGACCGGCTTGTACTTCTGGCCAAACGGGGCGTAGATGCCAATCTGGCGGAACAGGCCTTCCATGCCGAAGGTGCGGGCCTCGTCGGCCACGATCGGCACCAGGCGCGGACCGATCTCCTTGTCGCGCAGGGCGATGTTGAGCGTCTGCACGAAGGCCATGGTGGTGGAGTAGGCGCGGTCGCCGCTGGACTTGAGCAGGCGCTCGAACTTGTCCAGGCCGGGCACGGCGAAGGACTTGCTGGCCTTGCGGCGGCGCTGCGGCAGGTAGCCGCCCAGCGCGGCGCGGCGCTCCTTGAGGTACTGCACTTCCGGCGAGTCCTCGCCGGGGTGGTAGAACGGAACCTGCTCGGCCTCGGCCAGCTGCTTGTCGCTGATCGGGATGTTGAAGCGGTCGCGGAACGCGCGCACGGCGTCGTCGTCCAGCTTCTTGGTCTGGTGGGTCGGGTTCAGCGACTCGCCGGCGCTGCCCATGCCGTAGCCCTTGACCGTCTTGGCCAGGATCACGGTCGGCATGCCCTTGGTGTTCACCGCGGCGTGGTAGGCGGCGTAGACCTTGTGCGGGTCATGGCCGCCACGGTTCAGGCGCCAGATGTCCTCGTCGGACATGTTGGCGACCATGGCGCGGGTCTCCGGGTACTTGCCGAAGAAGTGCTCGCGGGTATACGCGCCGCCGAAGGCCTTGCAGTTCTGGTACTCGCCGTCGACGGTTTCCATCATCAGCTTGCGCAGGACGCCGTCGGTGTCCTTGGCCAGCAGCGGATCCCAGTAACTGCCCCACAGGACCTTGATGACGTTCCAGCCGCCACCGCGGAACACGCCTTCCAGCTCCTGGATGATCTTGCCGTTGCCGCGCACCGGGCCGTCCAGGCGCTGCAGGTTGCAGTTGACCACGAAGATCAGGTTGTCCAGGCCCTCGCGGCCAGCCAGGGCGATGGCGCCCAGGCTCTCCGGCTCGTCGGTCTCACCGTCGCCCAGGAAGCACCAGACCTTGCGGTCGGACGGCTCGATCAGGCCGCGATGCTCCAGGTACTTCATGAACTGGGCCTGGTAGATCGCCGCCAGCGGGCCCAGGCCCATGGACACGGTCGGGGTCTGCCAGTAGTCCGGCATCAGCCAGGGGTGCGGGTAGGAGGAGATGCCGCGGCCGTCGACTTCCATGCGGAAGTTGTCCAGCTGGCTCTCGCTGATGCGGCCTTCCAGGAACGAGCGGGCGTAGATGCCCGGGGCGCTGTGGCCCTGGATGTAGAGCAGGTCGCCCGGGTGGTGGTCGGACGGGGCACGCCAGAAGTGGTTGAAGCCCACGTCGTACAGGGTCGCCGCCGAGGCGAAGGAGGCGATGTGGCCGCCCAGGTCGCCCGGCTTGCGGTTGGCGCGCACGACCATCGCCATGGCGTTCCAGCGGATGATCGAGCGGATGCGCCACTCCAGCTCCGCGTTGCCCGGGCTCTTGGCCTCCTGGTGCGGCGGGATGGTGTTGACGTACTCGGTGGTGGGCGAGAACGGAAGGAACGCGCCGGAGCGGCGGGTCAGCTCGACCATGTCCTCCAGCAGTGCATGCGCACGCTCCGGGCCGTCACGGTCGATCACCGCCTTGAGCGATTCGATCCACTCGCGGGTCTCTACCGGATCCGGATCGTTGTGCAGCACATCGTTCAGCCAGTTCATATCACTCCCATTGCCGCGCGTGGGGGGCCGCGGCGTGACGTTCTTGTGGACCCCGGAGTTTACCGCACGGGTGGCACCGGCCGCTTCGCTACGGGTGCGTATGTGCGGTGGGACAGGCTTTTTCACCGGTGTGAATTGCGAGGGGGAGACAGGCCGCCGGACCGCAACAAGGCCCGCCTGGCGGCACGTCTGGCGGATAGTCTCCGTTGCAACCAGTGGCGGCCGCGGCTGACAGGGCTGTTGCCGGGCGACGCGCTGCACGCCCACCGGATCGCAGCCGGAGCAGGTTTTGTTGCGTCGCAAAAAACGCCAGCAAACGACCGTGTGTGGGGTCGGGGCACCTACATATCTATATGGGGTCGCGACTGATGGCCCTGATCCAGGTCAGATCGATGGGCGTTGGCCGTGCCGGGCGGGCGATGCGGAGGCACGCCTGATCCAGCTCCGATGCGGGTGCCGCCGGACACACACATGCTTGCCGGGTTGCTCCCGCGCCCGGCGGGTAGGAGCCGGGACGAAAGCGTCGACCGCGACCATGCCGCTGTGGGAGCCCACCCGGGCAGGTTGGCCTGCAATGCCGGCGACCTGGTCGCTGGAGCGACTGCGGCATGGTCCCACCGCCGCCGGGTGCCTGAAGAACCGTTCAGGCATGGCCTCCGATCACCACGTGGCCTTTGCATCCGCCCCCATACGATCCAGTACTGGCAGCCCGACCCCCGGGGCGCCTCCGCAGGCCGCCGTATCCCTGCGGGACTGGAGACCGACGCAATGAGCCAGCTCAGGATCGACCCCACCCCGCCGCACAACGGCGTCCAGCGCATTGCCGTCAGCGGCCGCCTGGACGCGGGCAGCTATCCGGAGCTGGACCAGGCGCTGGATCCGCTGCTGGCCGACGACCGGGTGTCGTCGGTGGTGCTGGACCTGGAAGGCCTCAACTACATCAACAGCGCCGGCATCCGTTCGCTCGAGCGGGTGCGCCGCGCCCTCGCCGCCCGCCATCGCGCCGTGCTGCTGGTCAACCCGCAACCCCAGGTGCGGAAAGTCCTCGACGTGGTCGAGGCGGTACCGGTCGAGGAGGTGTTTGCCTCCTACGAGGAGGCCGACGCGTACTTCGACGTCATGCAGCGCCGACTGGTGTCCAAGGTGGCGGCGCACGCGCCGGAAGCCGGCGCGGACGGCTGATCCCTCGGCCCTCAGCGCCGTCCCGTTCCGTTGCTTCCCTGCCTGCGCTGCGTTATCCGGGCCGGCAGAACACCGAACCTGCCCACCTCGCTGCAGCCACGACGGTCTAGCTGCACTCCTGCGAAAGCTTGACGTGGGTGTCGTACGCCGCGTGGGCAATCGTCATCAGGCTTGCGCGGTTATGCCATGTCCAAGCGAAGGCAAGGAAGGCGAACAGCATCAGCGGCAGACTGTTCCTGGTCTTCATAGCGGCAACCGAATGTGTACGTCCATCACGCGGGCACGCATGTTTCACGCGCCCCCCAATGTCATCCCGTAGTACGCCACCGACAGGACAAGCAGGGCATTGGATGCAAGATGCAGCATCCAGGTATGGAAGAAGGCGACCTTTGCCCCGTCCTTGCGTGCCAGGCAATACATGACCGAAAGGGATATACCTCCGGGCAGTCCGTACACCAGGCCATTGAAAGGGCCATTCATCACAAGGTGCAGGACGAAGAAGACAAGCCCCGCCAAGGCACCGCCTACATAGAGGGCCACGGGCTTCCCCCTGCCCAGCTTCAAGCTCGCCTCGACAAGAAGCGAATGAATGAGGGCCGTTTCAAGGAACGGCATCACCAGGATGACTGGAAGCAGGTTAGGCAGCTCGAGGAACCTGGCAGGATTCACCGGGCCAGCCAACAAGTCGCGGCACAACAGGCCAAGACTCAGGTTTGCGAAACACTTTAGCAACAGGATGAGCGGCAGGTACTTCATACACTGCTCTCAGAGGTAGGGGCGCGGGCATCCGCGCCCCTGATCGTTACTCACCGCGGAAGGTTTCCCGGAGAGACCGGTACGCGTCCGCCACGGTAAACATCACGTGGGCGGTGAAATCCACCAGGCCATCGTAGAGCCTGGTAAGGGTATCGCCCAGCTTGCCAGGATCACCTTCGACGCTGACCTTGGCACAGAGGTCGCCCTTGCAGACCTCGCCCGCCATCTTCATGCCCCCGCAAACATACGGGACTTCGTCGACTTTCAAGATACGCATCATCCACTCCTTGGATTCTGCGTGCGGACCACCCCTGGCCCGCACGGCCGGCCCCTGCCGGCCATCGCTATTTTTCATATCCGGCAGGGCGCCGCCAGAGCCCACGCCCTGAATCTCGGGTCAGAAAACTCCGACCCGATCCGTCGCGTCGGCAGGCTGGCGTGTGGACGGCGACGACCTGCCCGAATGCGCGGCACCCGTCGCCATGCACGCCAGCGGGGCTCAATCCCCCCCACCCCGCTCCAGCTGCTGGCGGATCTGCGCGTCGACCGCGGCGATGGCGGTCATGTTGAGGATGCGGCGCGGGGTGGCGCTGGTGGTGAGGATGTGCACCGGCTTGCTGATGCCCATCAGGATCGGGCCGATGGCGACGCCGTCGGTGAACACCCGCACCAGGTTGTAGGCGATGTTCGCCGCCTCCAGGTTGGGCATCACGAACAGATTGGCGCGGCCCTTGAGGGTGCTGTTGGGCATGATCTTGCCGCGCAGCAGCTCGTCCCAGGCGGTATCGGCCTGCATCTCGCCGTCCATGTTCAGGCGCGGGCTGCGCTTGCGCAGCAGTTCGCGCACCTGGCGCATCTTCAGCGCGTCCTTCGATTCGTGGCTGCCGAAGTTGGAGTGCGACAGCAGGGCCACGTTCGGCTCGATGCCGAACAGGCGCATGCGGAACGCGGCCTGCAGCGTGGCCTCGGCGATCTGCTCGGCGGTCGGGTCCTCCTGCACGTGGGTGTCCACGAAGAAGAACACGCCCTGCTGGTTGATCACGCCGGTCATGGCCGAGGTGGACTGCACCCGCGGCTCCAGCGGGATCACGCTGCGCACGTAGCCCAGCTTCTTGTGGAAGCGGCCGACGATGCCGGTGAGCAGGGCGTCGGCTTCGCCGCGCGCCACCATCACCGCGCCGATCAGGGTCGGGCGCGAGCGCATCAGGCTCTTGGCCGCTGCCACGGTCACGCCGCGGCGCTCGGTCAGGGCGTGGTAGTGCTGCCAGTACTCGTTGAAGCGCGGGTCGTCGTCCTGGTTGGTGATCTCCACGTCCACGCCGGGGCGGATACGCAGGCCCAGGCGCTTGATCCGGGTCTCGATCACCTCCGGGCGGCCGATCAGGATCGGGAACGCCAGGCCCTCGTCGACCACGGTCTGCACCGCGCGCAGCACCACTTCCTCCTCGCCCTCGGCGTAGGCCACGCGCTTGAGGTCGGAGCGGGCGCGGTCGTAGACCGGCTTCATCATCAGGCTGGAGCGGTAGACGAACTGGCCGAGCTTCTCGCGGTAGGCGGCCAAGTCCTCGATCGGGCGCTGGGCGATGCCGGAATCCATCGCCGCCTGCGCCACCGCCGAGGACAGCTCGACCAGCAGGCGCGGGTCGAACGGGCGCGGGATCAGGTAGTCGGGGCCGAAGCTGGGGATCTCGTCGCCGTAGGCGCTGCCCAGGTCGGAGGCTTCCTTGCGCGCCAGCGCGGCGATGGCGTGCACGCAGGCGACCTTCATCGCCTCGTTGATGCCGGTGGCGCCGACGTCCAGCGCGCCGCGGAACAGGTAGGGGAAGCACAGCGCGTTGTTGACCTGGTTCGGGTAGTCCGAACGGCCGGTGGCGATGATCGCGTCCGGGCGCACGCGGCGCGCTTCCTCCGGCAGGATCTCCGGATACGGGTTGGCCAGCGCCAGGATGATCGGGCGCTCGGCCATGGTGGCGACCATCTCCGGCTTGAGGATGCCGCCGGCCGACAGGCCCAGGAAGATGTCGGCGCCGGCGACGATCTCCTCCAGGGTGCGGGCGTCGGTGTCGCGCGCGTAGCGGCGCTTGTCCGGGTCCAGGTCGGCACGGCCGGTGTGGATCACGCCGCCGCGGTCGAAGGCCAGGATGTTCTCCGGGCGCAGGCCCAGCGAGACCAGCATGTCCACGCAGGAGATGCCGGCCGCGCCCATGCCGGTGGTGGCCAGCTTCACGTCCTCGATCTTCTTGCCGACCACGTGCAGGGCGTTGACCACCGCGGCGCCGACGATGATCGCGGTGCCGTGCTGGTCGTCGTGGAACACCGGGATGTTCATCCGCTCGCGCAGCTTGCGCTCGACGATGAAGCACTCCGGCGCCTTGATGTCCTCCAGGTTGATGCCGCCGAAGGTCGGCTCCAGCGAGGCGATGATGTCGACCAGCTTGTCCGGGTCGGTCTCGTCGATCTCGATGTCGAACACGTCGATGCCGGCGAACTTCTTGAACAGCACGCCCTTGCCTTCCATCACCGGCTTGCCGGCCAGCGGGCCGATGTTGCCCAGGCCCAGCACCGCGGTGCCGTTGGAGACCACCGCCACCAGGTTGCCGCGCGCGGTCAGCTCGCTGGCCTGCCGCGGGTCCTCGACGATCGCCTCGCAGGCATGGGCCACGCCCGGCGAATAGGCCAGGGCGAGGTCGCGCTGGGTGAGCATGGCCTTGGTCGGCGAGACCTTGATCTTGCCGGGGCGCGGGAAGCGGTGGTAGTCGAGGGCGGCCTGTTTGAAATCTTCCTGTTCGGACATCGATCGGCTTCGGCGCGGCGCAAGGGGGCTCGATTCTAAGCCCTCCGGCGACGCAGCGACCCCCCTTGCAATCGCGGCCGCAGCGGCGCCGGCGCGACGCACGTGCTTCGATGCAGTGCAGCAATCGGCGTATCGGCGCGGCGCTTGCGGCATGACAGCGTTGGCCAGCGCCCTCAGCGCAGGCCTTCGCCGATGTGGTCGATGCGGATGCGGTTGGCGAACAGCGAGAACGCCAGCAGCCCGGCCAGGCCGCCGGCGCGTTCGATCCATGGCGGCAGCCACTGCGGCGGCTCCAGGGTGCCGTCGGCGAACAGCGGCTCGAAGCGGACCACGTCGTCCAGGGTCATCTTGCCGGCCAGCAGCCAGCGGCACAGGCGCAGGCGGTCGCGTTGCAGGGCCAGGCGGAAGAAGGTGTACACGCCGACCAGGCCGCGCGGGTACACCGTGTCCTTGGTGAAGGCGCAGCCCCCGGAGAGCGGCACGCCGCGGAACACGCGCTGGGCCGAGGCGAAGCTCTCCTCCTCGCCCTGCCCGGCGCCGAGGAAGTCGCCGAATACCTGCAGGAAGTCCGCGCCGTCCAGGGCCATGGCCACCGCCTCGGTGCGCAGGCTGATGCGCTTCATCCGGCCGATGTCGATGCTGCCGGTGATCAGCTCGGCCAGGGTGGCCAGGCCCTCCTGGGTGGCGGTGACCCGCGGCGAGGCCAGGGCCAGGCTCGGCAGCACCTCCTGGTTGCGGCCGTTGAGCGCGGTCAGCGAGTGCACCAGGGCCTCGTGGTGGAACAGCTGGCGGCGGTCGTAGTCGCTGAAGGCGGCGCCGGCGCGCAGGCGGATGCGGGTGGCGCCGGCGGCGGCCTTGGCGATCAGCTCCGGGTCCAGTTCGACCTGGACCACGCGCCGGCCGAAGAACTCGTCCAGGTCGCCCTGCAGCTGCAGCGCCAGCGCGGTCGCGGAGACGGGCACCTGTTCGGCCGGGGAGAACAGCTCGTGGTCCAGCTCGCCGGCGATCTGGATGAAGTGGTGCGCGGCCTCGCGGGTGGTGGGGCCGTCGCCGGGCAGCGGATCGTCCGGACGCCCGAACAGGGCCACCGCCTCGGCCCCGGCCCGGGCCGTGCCCAGCGCCTCCAGCAGCCGCGCCGCGCGCTCCCAGCTGGCGGCCGACTCGCGCAGGTAGATGCCCAGCGGGTGGCCGGGGTCGGCGGCGGCGGCCACCGCGCGCAGTTCGGTGCGGGCGGCGGCGAAGTCCAACTTCGGGTACTCGACCCGGGGCAGCACCGCCCGACCCTGGCGCCAGGCGGCCAGGAAGGTGTGCTGCACCGCGGCCGGCCAGCTGGCCAGGCCGAGCAGGCGGATGCCGCGCGCAGCCCGGACCAGGCGCCGGTCCAGTGCGGCATGGCGGGCGATGGCGTCGGTCATCGGCGGCTCGGCGGCGCATGGGGCCCGGGTGCCCCGCCCGCTCCGTACCGCAAACCCGGCTAGCGCCGCGGGCGCGGGGCCGGACGCCTGCGCCCGGCGGGGCCGCGGGCCTCGTTCTTCTGCGCCAGGCGTTGGGCCAGGCGCGCGGCGGCACCGGCCACCTCCTCGCGCAGCTTGAGGTAGTTGGCCAGGCGCTTCGGGTCCAGGGTGCCGGCCTCGATCGCGGCCAGCACCGCGCAGCCGGGCTCGTTGCGGTGGCTGCAGTCGTTGAAGCGGCACTGGGTGGCCAGCTCCTCGATGTCGCCGAACCCGCCGTCGGCCAGCTCCTCCTCGCCGGTGGGCTTGAGCTCGCGCATGCCGGGGGTGTCGACCAGGCAGGCGCCGGAGGGCAGCGCGATCAGCGCGCGGTAGGTGGTGGTGTGGCGGCCGCGCGAGTCGTGGGCGCGCACCTGGCCGGTCTTCATCCGCTCCTCGCCCAGCAGGGTGTTGGTGAGGGTCGACTTGCCGGCGCCGGAGGAACCGACCAGGACCACGGTCAGGCCTGGCGCCAGCCACGGCGCCAGCTGTGCCGCGGCGCCGCCGTCGCGGGCGTTGAGCGCCAGCACCGGCACGCCCTGGGCGCGCACGCCGGCCAGCGCTTCCAGCGCGGCTTCCGGATCGGCCCCTTCCAGGTCGGCCTTGGTCAGCACCACCACCGGTTGCACTCCGCCGCCGCCGACCAGCAGCAGGTAGCGCTCGATCCGGCGCGGGTTGAAGTCCGCGTCCAGGCCGCAGACCACGAAGGCGGTGTCGACGTTGGCCGCGATCACCTGCTGCTGGTAGTGCTCGCCGGCGGCGGCGCGCTTGATCGCGGTGCGCCGCGGCAGCAGGGCGAGGATGCGGCGGCCGTCGTGCAGCACCCAGTCGCCGACCGCGGCGCGCTCGTGCGCCGGCACGCCATCGGGGCGGAACACCGGGCGGCGCATCCATTCCGGCGGTGACTCGGCGCGGAAGCCGGCGTCCGGCGCGTCGGCCAGCACGTAGCCGGTGCGGTGCTGCTCGCTGACCCGGGCCGGGCGGGCCTGCGGATGCGCCTGGAACAGGGCCTGCCAGGCCGGGTCCTCGGGCGGGCCGGCCCAGGGCCAGCCAATCCGTTGCAGGGCGGTGTAGTCGGGTCCGGGGAGGTTCATCGGCAGGCATTGTAGTGCCCGGCCGGTTGGCGGCAGTGGCGGCGCGCCGGGTTGCTGGCGCTGCCAGCTTCCGTTTCGACCGAAACGGCCGCCAGGACTGGGCTTGCGGTCCCACCGGGGGGCGTTTTTTTCGATACCATGCCAGACCTTGCCACGCCCGCTGGGCCCTGCCATGCCGTCCACTGAAAAAACGCTCGCGGTGCGCGAGCGACTGTCGGAAGTCCGCTACGAGATCCGCGGCGAGCTCAACCGGCGAGCGCATGCGCTCGAGGCAGCAGGACGCAAGCTGATCAAGCTCAACATCGGCAACCCGGGCGCATTCGGCTTCCGCGCGCCGGAGCACCTGCAGCAGGCGATCATCCGCGACATCGACAACACCGACCCGTACACCCACCAGCTGGGCCTGCCGGCCGCGCGCGAGGCGCTGGCCGCGGCCTACCGCAAGCGCGGCGCGCCGCACGTGGATACCGAGCGGGTGTTCGTGGGCAACGGCGTGTCCGAACTGATCGACATGACCCTGCGCGCCCTGCTCAACCCGGGTGACGAGGTGCTGGTGCCCTCGCCGGACTACCCGCTGTGGTCGGCCGCCACCATCCTCAACGACGGCCGCCCGGTGTACTACCGCTGCACGCCGGAGAACGGCTTCATGCCCGACCCGGTGGAGGTGGAGGCGCTGGTCTCCGCGCGCACCCGCGCGATCGTGCTGATCAACCCGAACAACCCCACCGGCGCGGTGTACCCGCGCGCGCTGCTGGAGCGGCTGGTGGACATCGCCCGCCGCCACAACCTGCTGCTGCTGGTGGACGAGATCTACGACCAGGTGCTGTACGACGGCGCCGAGTTCGTGCCGACCGCGCCGATCGCCGGCGACCACCCGTGCATCACCTTCTCCGGCCTGAGCAAGGTGCACCGCGCCTGCGGCTGGCGCGTGGGCTGGGCGGTCCTCACCGGTTCGCACGCCCGCACCGCCGAGTACCGCAATGCGCTGGACCTGCTGTCCGGCCTGCGCCTGTGCGCCAACGTCGGCGGCCAGTACGCGATCGAGGCGGCGGTCAACGGTCCGGACACCATCAGCGCGCTGTGCGCCCCGGGCGGACGCCTGTACGAGACCCGCCGCGCGGTGGTCGAGGCCTGCGCCGCCAGCGAGCACCTGCGCCTGATCGAGCCCAAGGGCGCGCTGTACGCCTTCCCCTCGGTGGTGGGCGCGGCCGCGCGCGGCTTCGACGACCACCAGTTCGCACTGGAGCTGCTGGAGACCGAGGACGTGCTGATCGTGCCGGGCAGCAGCTTCAACGTCCCCTACCGCGACCACTTCCGCGTGACCCTGCTGCCGGAGGCCGGGCTGATGCGCGAGGTGTTCGCGCGCATCGACCGGGCGCTGTCGCGGCGCGCCGAGCTCAACACCAAGGTCGTGCCGCTGAAGGCGCGGAACGCGGCGGCGTAAGCGTGGCGCAAGGCTTCCTCGCCCTGGGCGATTCCTACACGATCGGGGAAGGCATCGCGGCGGACGGGCGCTGGCCGGTGCAGCTGGCCGCGCTGCTGCGCGCCGAAGGGCTGGACGTGGGCCAGCCGCGGATCATCGCCACCACCGGCTGGACCACGGATGAGCTGGACGCCGGCATCGATGCCGCCCACGCGCAGGCGCCGATCCCGGCCGACCACGCCCTGGTCAGCCTGCTGGCAGGCGTGAACGACCAGTACCGCGGGCTGGAGCCGGATGGCTTCCGCACCCGCTTCGCCGCCCTGCTGCGGCGCGCGGCCGGCTTCGCCGGCGGCGATCCGGCGCGGGTGCTGGTGCTGGCGATCCCGGACTGGGGCGTGACCCCGTTCGCCTTCGCCCAGGGCCGCGACCGCGCCCTGGTCGCCGCCCAGATCGACGCCTTCAACGCCATCTGCCGGGAAGAAGCCGCGCGCGCGGGCGCGCACTGGGTCGACATCGGCCCGGTCAGCCGCGCACGCGGCGCCGAGCCTGGCATGCTGGCCGACGACGGCCTGCACCCCTCGGCCGCCCTGTATACCCTGTGGGCACGGCTGGCATTGCCGGCCGCCCGCGCCATCCTGCAAGGCAGGAGTACCCCGTGAACGCGATGCCCCGACCCCAGCCGCGACCGCTGTCGCGGGACACCGCTGCGCGTATCGCCAGCAGCTTCCTGCCCGGCACCCTGCTGGGCAACCGCTACCACTACTACTACGCCCGGGCGAAGCTGCGCAGCGACCCGCTGTACCCGGGCGTGTGTGCGGCCCTGCGCGACGCCGCCGGCCCGCTGCTGGACCTGGGCTGCGGCATCGGCCTGCTGGCCCACGCCCTGCAGCACGAGGGCATCGCCCTGCGCTACTTCGGCGTGGACAACGACCACCGCAAGATCGCCTCGGCGCGCCGCGCCGCCGCCCGCGCCGGGCTGGTCGACGCCGGCTTCGAGGCGCTGGACCTGTCGCAGGCGCTGCCGCCGCACCGCGGCAGCGTGGCGATCCTGGACGTGCTGCAGTTCCTGCAGCCGCAGCGCCAGGCCGAGGTGGTCGACGCCATGGTCGCCATGCTCGAGCCGGGCGCGAAGCTGGTGATCCGCACCGGCCTGGACGACGGCAGCCGCCGCGCCCGCATCACCCGCACCACCGACGTGTTCGCGCGCCTGGTGGGCTGGATGAACGCCGCGCCGATCCACTACCCGGACGCGGACATGCTGAGGAAGCGTTTCGACGCCGCCGGCCTGCGCAGCGAGTTCTCGCCGCTGGCCGGCGACACCCCGTTCAACAACTGGCTGGTCGTCGCCACGCGCGACTGAGCCCTCGCCGGCAGCCGCCGCCCGCGACGGCGGCGGCCGGGCGCTCACTCCGGGATGACGCTGGCGTAGCCCTGCTCGCGCAGCAGGCACAGCGCCGCCTCGACGATCTCCACGCTGCGCCCGTGCGGCGCGCCCTCGTGCAGCAGCACGATCGCGCCCGGGCCTAGCCCGCGCTGCAGCCGCTGCAGCACCCGCACCACGTCGCCGTCCACCGCGTCGTAGCCGCGCACGCTCCAGGCCGCGCGCGCCAGCCCCAGCCGCCGCAGCGGCGCGGCCAGGAACGGATTGGTGTGGCCGGCCACCGCGCGGAACCAGCGCGGCGGCTGCCCGGCCAGTTCGCCGAGCACGGCCTGGGCGCGTTCCACCTGCGCGGCCATGGCGCGCGGGCCGAGCGCCCAGAACCAGGCCTGCGGATGGCTCCAGGTGTGGTTGGCCACGCCGTGGCCGCGGCGCAGGATCTCGCGCACCAGCTCCGGCCGCGCCTGGGCGCGCTGCCCGACCAGGAAGAAGGTGGCCTGCATGCCGTGGCGGTCCAGCGCGTCGAGGATCGCCGGGGTGTCGTCCGAGGGGCCGTCGTCGATGGTCAGCCAGACCTGGCGTTCGTCGCCCGGCAGGCGCGACAGCGCCGGCGCGTACAGCGTGGCCCGCGGCAGGAACACCGGCACGATGAAGGCCGCGTGCGACAGCAGCAGGGCCGGCAGGCCCCAGCGCCAGCCGGCCACCCCCCACAGCCCCGCCCCCGCCAGCTGCGAGGCGGCCAGCCAGGCCAGCCAGGCATGCGGCCGGTGCGGGGTGCGATGCAGTGTTGCCGGGCGGCTCATCGCCGCATCATGCCACGCGGCGTAGAATGCAGGCCCCTGAAAAATCCGTGGTGAGCCCCCGCATGTCCCTGGATCCCGCCCTGCGTTCGCGCATCGAGTCGCTGCTGCAAGCCAACCGCGTCGTGCTGTTCATGAAGGGCCAGCCGGGCATGCCGCAGTGCGGCTTCTCGGCCAAGGCCAGCGGCATCCTGGAGGACCTGGGCGTGGAGTACGCCCACGTCAACGTGCTGGCCGACCAGGAGATCCGCGAGGGCATCAAGGTCTACGGCAACTGGCCGACCATCCCGCAGCTGTACATCGACGGCGAGCTGGTCGGCGGCAGCGACATCATCGAGCAGCTGGCCTCCAGCGGCGAGCTGTCGCAGATGCTGGGCCTGCCCGCGCCGGACCGCACCCCGCCGCAGGTCACCGTGACCGAGGCCGCCGCCGAGAAGCTGCGCGGCGCCCTGGCCAGCGAGCCGGGCGCGGCGCTGGCGCTGTCGATCGACGCGCGCTTCCAGCCGCGCTTCCAGATCGTGCCGCGCAACGACAGCGCCATCGCGGTGGAAACCCAGGGCCTGCGCATCCAGTTCGACCTGTCCAGCGCGCGCCGCGCCAACGGCATCACCATCGACTGGGTGGACGACTTCCGCGGCCAGGGCCTGGCCATCGACAACCCCAACGCGCCCAAGCCGGTGCAGGCGATCACCCCGGCCGAGGCCGAGCGCCAGGTCGGCACCGGCGAGCTGGTGCTGGTGGACGTGCGTCCGCCCGAGGAACGCGCGATCGCCTCGCTGCCGGTGCCGCACCGCACCCTGGACGGCGACGGCCGCCCGGCGCTGGAAGCCCTGCCCAAGGACACCCGCCTGGCCTTCATCTGCCACCACGGCGGCCGCAGCGCGCAGGCCGCGGAGGAGTTCCGCGCCAAGGGCTTCACCGCGGTGTTCAACGTGGAAGGCGGCATCGACCGCTGGGCACAGGAAGTCGACGGCGGCATCCCGCGCTACTGAGCGCGCGGCGCCAGCCAGCTGGCGGCGGCCCCGGCCGCCCTTTTCCGTTTGCGCCGCCGCTAGAACCCGCCGCCGGCGTCGAGCCAGGCCTGCTCCTCCGGCGTGCTGGTGCGCCCCAAGGCGCGGTTGCGGTGCGGGAAGCGGCCGAAGCGCGCGATCACCTCGCGGTGGGCGATGGCGTAGTCCAGGTAGAGCTTGTCGCCGAGGGCGGTGAACAGTTCCACCGAATGGTCCTGGTCGGCCGGGTCCTCGGAGTGCTCCAGGGGCAGGTAGAAGAACGCGCGCAGCGCCGGTTCGACCTGCCGGTCGTGGCCGGCCTGCAGCGCGCGCAGCGCGTAGTGCCGCGCCAGGCCGTCGGTGGCGAAGGCGTGGCCGCTGCCGCGGAACACGTTGCGCGGGATCTGGTCGAGCAGGATCAGCAGGGCCAGGGCCCCTTCCGCCGTCCCCAGCCAGTGCTCGCACTCGCCGCGCGCCGCCGCCAGGTGCGCCTGCAGGAAGCGCGCCTCGCACTGGCGGTCGAACGCCTCGCCGCCGTTGAACCACGCCTGCTGCCCGGCCTGGCGCCAGAACTCCACCACTTCGCCCGCGCTTGCCATTGCATCCTCCTCGGTCGTCGCCCCCCGAGCATGCGCCATCGGCCATGCACGCGGCGACAGCACCGCGGCAACGCAGCGTGGCGCCGGGCGCTGCTGCCGGCATCATCATGCGCACGTCCCGCAGGAGCCGCCCGATGACGCCACGCTGGTACTTCGACTTCGTCTCCCCGTTCTCCTACCTGCACTGGCAGAAGATGCGGCCGCTGGTGCAGGCGGGCCGGGTGCAGCCGGTGCCGGTGGTGTTCGGCGCGGTGCTGGCCGCGCTGGGCAACCTGGGGCCGGCGGAAATCCCACGCAAGCGCGAATTCATCTACCGCCAGGTGCTGTGGCAGGCGCGGCGCGAGGGGGTGCCGCTGGTGTTCCCGCTGGCGCATCCGTTCAATCCGTTGCCCGCATTGCGCTTGTGCGTTGCGGCAAACATCCGCCCCGAGGCGATCGACGCGATCTTCGACGCGATCTGGCGCCAGGGCCTGGATGGCAGCCCGGCGGCGCTGGCGGAGGCCGGGCGCCGGCTCGGCATCGAGGACGTGGCCGCGGCGATCGGGGCGCCCGCGGTGAAGCAGAAGCTGCGCGAGCTGACCGATTCAGCCCTGGCGGCCGGCGTGTTCGGCGTGCCCACGCTGGAGGTGGACGGCGGCCTGTTCTGGGGCAACGACAGCCACGAGCTCATGCTGGCGGTGCTTGAGGACCCCGGACTGCTGCGCGAGGGCCCTCTGGCGGAGATCGGGAAGCTGCCGGTGGGGATCCTGCGCAAGCGCTGAACACCCCGCTTCCGGCAGTCGCAAGCCGCCGGATTCTGCGATAGGGTTCACGCCGCTCCGCGTGCAGGACGTCTGGGAGGGCCCAATGCGCATAGGGATAGTCGTCGATTCGGCCTGCGATCTGCCGGCCTCGTTCATCAGCGAACACGGGATCGTGGTCATGCCGATCACGGTCCGCATCGGCAACGCCGTGCTCGAGGACCGGCGCGACGAGAAGGCCACCCTGGCCTTCCTGCACGCGCACGTGGCCGAGCGCGGCCACGAGGCGGAGACCACGCCGCTGAGCGTGGAACAGATCCGCGACCTGTTCCTGCAGCGCCTGGTGATCGACTACGACCACGTCTTCTGCCTGACCATCTCGCGCCTGCGCAGCCAGATCCACGACAACGCGCTGCAGGCCAGCTACGCCATCCTCAACGAGTACAAGCCGGTGCGCCAGGCCGCCGGGATCACCACCCCGTTCGCGCTGCGGGTGATCGACTCGCTCAACCTGTTCGTCGGCCAGGCGATCACCGCGGTGGAGGCGGTGCGCATGCGCGCCGCCGGCGCCGGCGTGGCGCAGATGCGCGCGCGGCTGGAGGAAATGGCGCAGCACACCTGCGGCTTCATGATCCCGCGCGACCTGTACTACCTGCGCAACCGCGCCCGCACCAAGGGCGACCGCAGCGTCGGCCTGCTCAGCGCCGCGCTGGGCTCGGCGCTGGACATCAAGCCGGTGATCCGCGCCTGGCGCGGCACCACCGAGCCGGTGGGCCGGGTGAAGGGCTTCGAGGCGGCCACCGAGAAGATGTTCGAGATGGCCTGCCAGCGCGTGCGCAGCGGCCTGCTCACCCCGACCGTCAGCGTCTGCTACGGCGGCGACCTGGCCGAGCTGCACGGCCTGCCCGGCTACGCCCGCCTGCTCGACACCTGCCTGGACCACGGCGTGGAGGTGTTCGAGAGCATGATGAGCCTGACCGGCATGGTGAACGTGGGCAAGGGCGCGGTGGCGGTGGCCTACGCCTCCACCGACGCCAGCTTCGGCTGAGCCGGCGGCCACGGCCGCTTCGCGCCGGCGCTGCTAGATTGTCCGCTCCCGCCCGCAGGAGCCGCCGATGCCCGTCCGTTACGTGATCCGCCTGCCCGAGCCGGCCGCCGCGCGCGGCAGCGAGCCGTCGCTGTCGTTCACCGCCAACGGCTACGAAGCCTTCGCCGAACAGCTGCAGGATGCGCTGCGCTCGCCGGCGCTGTTCGAGCGCTGGCGGCAGATGCAGCCGGAACCGGACGAGGTGGACCCGGCGCTGGGCGCGACCGATCCGCAGGCCACGGTCGAAGGCCGGCGCGAGGACATGTCGGTCTACCTCACCGCCACCACCTCCCTGCCCGGCGAGATCCTGCGCCACCGCCTGCGCCTGCTGGCCGGTTCGCGCTGGGAACTGCGCGACGTGCGCTGAGCCTGCCACGGCGATGGCGGCACGCATCCCGGTCCTGCTGGCCTGGAGCGGCGGCAAGGACGCGGCCTGGACCCTGCACATGCTGCGGCAGTCGGCCACCCACCAGGTGGTCGGCCTGCTGTCGACCGTCAGCGCTGGCCGCGCTTCGATGCAGGGAGTACGGGTGGAGGTACTGCGCGCGCAGGCCGCGGCCGCCGGCCTGCCGCTGCTGGAGGTGGAACTGCCGCCGGCCTGCGAGAACGCGGCCTACGGCGCGGCCATGGCCGGCGCGCTGGACGCGGCCGCGCGGCGCTGGCCCGGGCTGCGCACCATGGCCTTCGGCGACCTGTTCCTGGAGGACATCCGCGCCTGGCGCCGGCAGCAGCTGGAAAGCCTGGACTGGGAGCTGCTCACCCCGCTGTTCCGCTTCGACACCGCGTTGCTGGCGCGGCGCATGCTCGACGCCGGCCTGCGCGCGCGGGTGTGCTGCGTGGATACGCAGCAACTGGACGCGCGCTTCCGCGGCCGCGCCTTCGATGCGGCCCTGCTCGAGGAACTGCCGGCGGGAGTGGATCCGTGCGGCGAGAACGGCGAGTTCCACACCTGCGTTTGGGCCGGGCCGATGTTCGCCACGCCGCTGGAGCTGGAGCACGCCGGCGACAGCATCGAAGCCGGGCGCTTCGCGCGCACCGACTTCGCGCTGCGGGAGTGACGCTCAGAAGCCCGTGGCCGCGGCCGGATCGCACTCGCGGCGCAGGAAGTCCAGCGCCGCGTGCACCCGCGAAGCCATCTCACTGCCTTCCAGGTGAAGCACCGCGTCGTGCTGCTCGCCGGCAAAGCGCAGGTACACGCGCGAGCCGTCCTGGCGCAGGGCGCGGATCGAGCCGAAGTGCAGGCCATCCGGGCTGCCGACGTGGTCGTCGCCGGCCATCGCCGCGAAGCCGGCCTCGGTCGCCTCGCCGGTGGCCGGGTCGCGCACGGTCAGCCAGGTGTTGGCGATCTCGCCGATCAGGTAGGAGCGGCAGTGCGCCACCGGGTCGGCGTCGACGATCGGCGGCAGCGGCTCGAACTCGGCGCGCAGGCCGTCGCGGCGGGCCTTGGCCAGGACCTCGCTCATCATCGTCGACAGATAGCGGTTGCCCGGCAGCACCTGGCGCAGGAATTCCTGCGCGCCGGCCACCGTGCGCTGCGGCGCGGCGCCGCCCTCGGCCGCGGCCGCGCCGGCGGCCGTGGCCAGCAGCGCCACCGCCAGTGCATACCCGTAATGACTCCTGCCCCGCATGCGTCTCCCCCCTGGTCGGCGTCCATGTGGCGCAACCATGCCACACGGCCGCCGCGGGGGTCATGCTGCGGCGCCGGCGCGCTCAGCCGCGCGGCACCCCGGCCTGGCCGCGCAGGGCCGCGGCATGGTGCGCCAGGTGCTCGCCGATGAAGCTGGCGATGAAGTAGTAGCTGTGGTCGTAGCCCGGATGCATGCGCAAGGTCAGCGGATGCCCTGCCGCCGCGGCCGCGGCCTGCAGCAGCTGCGGGCGCAGCTGGAGCTCGAGGAACTCGTCGTCCGCGCCCTGGTCCACCAGCAGCGGCAGCTTCTCCGCGGCGCCGCCCAGCAGCTCGCAGGCGTCCCACTGCTTCCAGGCCGCGTGGTCCGCGCCCAGGTAGGCGCCGAACGCCTTCTCGCCCCACGGCACCTGGCTGGGCGCGACGATCGGCGAGAACGCCGAGACGCTGCGGTAACGCCCGGGATTGCGCAGCGCGCAGACCAAGGCGCCGTGGCCGCCCATCGAATGGCCGCTGATGGCGCGTTCGCCGGTCACCGGGAACTGCGCCTCGACCAACGCCGGCAGCTCGTGCACCACGTAGTCGTGCATGCGGTAGTGGCGCGCCCAGGGCTCGCGGGTGGCGTTGAGGTAGAAGCCGGCGCCCTTGCCCAGGTCGTAGCCTTCGGCATCGGCCACGTCCTCGCCGCGCGGGCTGGTGTCCGGGCAGACGATGGCGATCCCGTGCTCGGCCGCGTAGCGCTGCGCGCCGGCCTTGGTGATGAAGTTCTGCTCGGTGCAGGTCAGGCCGGACAGCCAGTACAGCACCGGCACCCGGCGTTCGGCCGCCTGCGGCGGCAGGTAGATGGCGAAGCTCATCGTGCAGCCGAGCACGGACGACGCGTGGCGGTAGACGTCCTGCCAGCCTCCGAAGCAGGCGCGGTGTTCGATGCGTTCCATGGTTACCTCTCCTTATGCGTTCCGGTGCGGCGCGGCGGATGCGCCCTGCATGCGCGCCGATCCGAGGATGGTGTGGCCGCTTGCGCGCGGCACTTCGGCGGCCAGCGCGGCAGCGACGTCTTCGGCGGTGATGGCACGCAGCTGCCCCGGCAGCAGCGGACGCAACCAGCGGTCCAGGCGCGCGGCCAGGTGCTCGCCGCGGCGATGCGGCTGGCCCAGGCGGGCGCGGTCGCCCAGCAGCAGCGCCGGCCGCGCGACCACCAGTGCATCCAGCGGCAACGCGGCCAGCGCCTGCTCCAGTTCGCCCTTGGTGCGGTTGTAGAACACCGGCGACCGGGGATTGGCGCCCATCGCGCTGACCAGCCCGATGCGGCGCACGCCGGCCTCCAGCGCCGCGCGCGCCACCGCCAGGCTGGCGTCGAAGTCCACCGCCCGGAACGCCTCGCGCGTGCCGGCCACGGCAATGGTGGTGCCCAGTGCCAGGTAGGCCTCGCCGGCTGCCGGCAACGGCGGCAGGCGCGCGAAGTCGACCACGTGCAGCTGGAGCTTCGGGTGCCGCAGTTGCAGCGGGCGGCGGACCAGGGCGTGCACCGCGGCCACCTGCGGATCGGCGCACAGGCGCGCGAGCAGCGCGCGCCCGACCAGACCGCTGGCACCGGCCACCAGCGCGATCCTCGCGCCGGTGGCCATGGCATTGGCGCCCGCCGGCTGCATCGCTCAATAGTGGATGACGGTGCGGATCGACTTGCCCTCGTGCATCAGGTCGAAGGCCTCGTTGATCCGCTCCAGCGGCAGGGTGTGGGTGATGAAGGGCGCCAGCTCGATCTTGCCGGCCATCGCGTCCTCGACCATGCCCGGCAGCTGGCTGCGGCCCTTCACGCCACCGAAGGCGGTGCCCATCCACTTGCGGCCGGTCACCAGCTGGAACGGACGGGTGCTGATCTCCTTGCCCGCGCCGGCCACGCCGATGATCACGCTCTGGCCCCAGCCGCGGTGCGCGCATTCCAGCGCCGCGCGCATCACCTCGACGTTGCCGATGCACTCGAAGCTGTGGTCCACGCCCCAGCCGGTCATCTCCACGATCACCTGCTGGATGGGCTTGTCGTGGTCCTTCGGGTTGACGCACTCGGTGGCGCCCATCTGCCGCGCCAGTTCGAACTTGGCCGGGTTGGTGTCGATGGCGATGATGCGGCCGGCCTTGGCCTGCCGGGCGCCCTGGATCACCGCGAGGCCGATCGCGCCGAGGCCGAACACGGCCACCGAATCGCCTTCCTGCACCCTGGCGGTGTTGTGCACGGCGCCGATGCCGGTGGTCACGCCGCAGCCCAGCAGGCAGGTGTGTTCCGGGTTGGCCTGCGGGTTGACCTTGGCCAGCGAGACCTCGGCGACCACGGTGTACTCGGAGAAGGTCGAGCAACCCATGTAGTGGTAGATCGGCTGGCCGTTGTAGGAGAAGCGGGTGGTGCCGTCGGGCATCACGCCCTTGCCCTGGGTGGCGCGCACCGCCACGCACAGGTTGGTCTTGCCGCTCTTGCAGAACAGGCACTGCCCGCACTCGGCGGTGTACAGCGGGATGACGTGGTCGCCCGGCTTGACCGAGGTCACGCCCTCGCCCACCTCGACCACGATGCCGGCGCCCTCGTGGCCCAGCACCGCCGGGAACACGCCTTCCGGGTCCTCGCCGGAGAGGGTGAAGGCGTCGGTATGGCACAGCGCGGTATGGGTGATCTTCACCAGCACTTCGCCGGCCTTGGGCGGGGCGACGTCGATCTCGACGATCTGCAGCGGCTGGCCTGCGGCGAAGGCGACGGCGGCACGGGACTTCATGGGGAAACTCCTTTGGGACGGCGACGAACGGATCCGCCGGCGCTCCGGCGGAGGGGGAATCACTTGAGGTAGGAACGCACCAGCGCGGTCATCTCCGCGACCCGCGCCTGGCGCTGCTCGTCCGAGCCGGCGGCGTGGCCGAAGGTCTCGCGGATATGGGCCTCCATCACCTCGGACATCAGCCCGTTGACCGCGCCGCGGATGGCGGCGATCTGCTGCAGCACCGGGGCGCAGTCGGCGCCGGCCTCCAGCGCGCGCTCCAGCGCCTCGGCCTGGCCGCGGATGCGGCGCACGCGGGCCAGCACGCGCCGCTTTTCCTCGGGACTGTGGGGCATGGCCGGCCTCCTCTGATACTGGGGGATAGTATCAGCCAGGCCGCCGGCCGGCGAGCCGCCGCGGTGCTCAAGCCAGGCCACGTCCGGCCGATATGGCCCCCGGCACCCTGTCCCCCCAGAGCCGCCGGTCCACGATGCAGCGCACCATCCCCGTCCACCAGCTCCGCCCGGGCATGTACGTGCAGCGGGTCAACGGCGCCTGGCTCAAGCATCCGTTCTGGCGGACCTCGTTCCTCGCCACCGCGCGCGACATCGAGCGCCTGCAGGGCAGCGGGATCGAGACGGTGGACATCGACCCGGAGCGCAGCCTGCCGGAGGAAGACCCGGCCGAAGCGGCCGCGGAACCCGCCGCGGAACCCACGCCGCCTCCCGGCGCCGCCGGGACGACCGCCGGCGCGGAGGAAAATCCTGGCCCGCGCGGCGCGAGGGTGGCGCCGAAGGTCGACCTCGACGCCGAACTGACCCGGGCGCGCCGCATCTGCCAGGAGGGCCGCGAGGCGGTGGAGGCGATGTTCCAGGAAGTGCGCATGGGGCGCATGGTCGATGCCGCCTCGGTGCTGCCGCTGGCGCAGGAGATCTCCGCCTCGGTCGGCCGCCATCCCGGCGCGCTGATCGGCATCGCCCGGCTCAAGACCGCCGACGACTACACCTACCTGCACTCGGTGGCGGTCGGCGCGCTGATGTCCGCGCTTGCCCGCCAGCTGGGCCTGGACGAACAGGCCTGCCAGGCCGCCACCGTCGGCGGCCTGCTGCACGACCTGGGCAAGGCCTGCGTGCCGCTGGAGATCCTCAACAAGCCCGGGCGCCTGGAGCCGGAGGAGATGGAGGTCATGCGCACCCACCCGGAGCATGGCGCGCGCCTGCTGCGCGAGGGCGGCGAGCACGACGACCGGATCCTGCACATGGTGCTGCACCACCACGAGCGCATGGACGGCACCGGCTACCCGGCCGGCCTGGCGGCCGCGCAGCTGCCGCTGCTGACGCGGATGAGCGCGGTGTGCGACGTGTACGACGCGATCACCTCCAACCGCCCCTACAAGGAAGGCTGGGATCCGGCCGAGGCGCTGCGGCGGATGGCCTCGTGGAAGGGCCACTTCGACCCGGTCGTGCTCAAGGCCTTCATCGCCAGCCTCGGCATCTATCCGGCCGGCAGCCTGGTGCGGCTGTCCAGCGACCGCCTGGCGGTGGTGCTGGACCAGCGGCCGGGCGACCTCACCCGGCCGCTGGTGCGGGTGTTCTATTCGGCGCGGCTGCGCTCGCACCTGCTGCTCGCCGACGTGGACCTGTCGGCGCCCGGCTGCAGCGAGCGCATCACCGGGATCGAATCGCCCCGCGAATGGGGCTTCCGCGACCTGCACAAGCTGTGGGCGCCTTGACCGCCGCGCCCGCGCGCGGGCGTTCGCCAATGCGCAAGAAAGTGTTCCGCCAGGTTGCCTGAGCAACCTTCGCCGGATCGCTATAGTCGTTGCTCCCCCGACCGCCACACTGCATGGAGCAACCGTGAGCGATTCCCCCCGCCCACCATCCGTCCTCCCGTTCCTGTGCGGCGCGGCCGCGGCGCTGGCCTTCGCCGCCGGCAGCAACACGCTGCCCAGCCGCGCCCCCGTGCCGGCCACGCCGCTGCCGGCCCCGGCGCCGGCGCGCGGCCAGGCCGGCCGCTTCGATGGCGCGGACCTGTGCCTGCGCGAAGCCGCCGCCCTGCTCCCGGCCGATACCGCGTTCCCGGAGATCGCCTCCTACTTCGACCAGAACGGCAGCCTGCAGCTGTGCACGGTCGACTACCAGGACCCGGCCGATCCGCAGCGGCGGATCGGGCACCGTTTCGACGTGGCCGGCGGCCGCTTCGGCCAGCCGTATGCCGGCGTGCTTCCGGGCCGGCACGAGCCCGGCCTGGCCCTGCCCGCGCTAGATGCAGGCAGGTAAGCGCGGCGCGGGCCTCCACGGCCCGCCCCGCCTTCAGTAGGCGAATTCGGCGAACACCCGGTCGATGTCGCCCTGCCACGGGCCGTGGAACAGTTCGAGCTTGCGCTCGGCCGGGGTCAGCCCGGACTCGGCGATTTCCATCAGGGTGTCGAGGAAGCGCGATTCGTCGATGCCGTCGGCATTGCGCGCGGCGCGCCGGCGCAGGCCGGCGGCGGAGATCTCCAGCGCCGCCAGCGCCAGCTCGCGCACGGTGGCGCCGCGGAACGGCAGCTTCAGCGCGTGCCTGGGCACGCCGTAGCGCAGGGCGTGGCGCTCCTCGCCGGTGAAGTCCTTGACCAGGTCCCAGGCCGCGTCCAGCGCCGCGTCGTCGTACAGCAGGCCGACCCAGAACGCCGGCAGCGCGCACAGCCGCGCCCACGGGCCGCTGTCGGCGCCGCGCATCTCCAGGTACTTCTTCAGCCGCACCTCGGGGAAGGCGGTGGTCATGTGGTCGGACCAGTCGCGCAGGGTCGGCAGCTTGCCCGGCAGCGCCGGCAGGCGGCCTTGCATGAAGTCGCGGAAGCTCTGCCCGCTGGCGTCGACGTAGGTGCCGTCGCGGTAGCTGAAGTACATCGGCACGTCGAGCAGGTAGTCGACGTAGCGCTCGTAGCCGAAGCCGTCCTCGAACACGAAGTCGAGCATGCCGGTGCGGTCCGGGTCGGTGTCGGTCCAGATGTGCGAGCGGTAGCTGAGGAAGCCGTTGGGCCGGCCCTCGCTGAACGGCGAATCGGCGAACAGCGCGGTGGCCACCGGCTGCAGCGCCAGCGACACCCGGAACTTCTTCACCATGTCCGCCTCGGAGGCGAAGTCCAGGTTGACCTGCACGGTGCAGGTGCGGGTCATCATGTCCAGGCCGAGGCCGCCGACCTTCGGCATGTAGGCGCGCATGATCCGGTAGCGGCCCTTGGGCATCCACGGCATGTCCTCGCGCCGCCACTTCGGCTGGAAGCCCATGCCGAGGAAGCCCAGCTGCAGCTCGTCGGCGACCTGGCGCACCTCGTCCAGGTGGGTGCCCAGCTCGACGCAGGTCTGGTGGATGGTCTCCAGCGGTGCCCCGGACAGCTCCAGCTGCCCGGCCGGCTCCAGGGTCACCGAGGCGCCGTCGCGCACCAGCGCGATCACCCGCTCCGGCTGCCCGTCCACGCTCTCGCGCACCGGCTGCCAGCCGAACCGGGCCAGCCCGGCCAGCAGCGCCTCGATCCCGCGCTCGCCGTCGAACGCCGGCGGCCGCAGGTCGTCCAGGCGGAAGCCGAACTTCTCGTGCTCGGTGCCGATGCGCCAGTCCGCGCGCGGGCGTTCGCCGCCGGCCAGGTATTCCACCAGCTGGTGGCGGCCGGTGACCGGGGTGTCGGCGACGTGGCTGGGACTCGACAAGGCTGGCACTCGCGCGGGGGAACTGTAGGGACCCGGCGCTGGCCGGAACGGGTGCGAACTATAGCGTGCCGCGGCGCACACCGATGTCGTACCGGTGGGCGTGCAGCTTTCCATGGCCGGGCTGGACTGGCATAAGCTGCCGCTATGCCACAGCCCCCGCAGCGCCACAGCCGCCAGCCCGAACTGCACCGTACCGACCGGGTGGGCTGGTTGCGCGCGGCGGTGCTCGGGGCCAACGACGGCATCGTCTCGGTATCCGGCGTGGTGGTGGGCGTGGCCGCCAGCGGCGCGGCGCCAGGCGCGATCCTGACCGCCGGCATCGCCGCGACCGTGGCCGGGGCGATGTCGATGGCCGCCGGCGAGTACGTGTCCGTGCAATCGCAGGCCGATACCGAGCAGGCGGACATGGCGATCGAGCGGCGCGAGCTGCAGGAGGACCCGCAGGCCGAGCTGGAGGAGCTGGCGCGGATCTACCAAGCGCGCGGGCTGGAACCGGCGCTGGCGCGCCAGGTCGCCGAGCAGCTGACCGCGCACGACGCCCTGGCCGCGCACGCACGCGACGAACTGGGCATCAGCGAGAGCCTGCGCGCCCGCCCGGTGCAGGCGGCCGGGGCCTCGGCGGCGGCGTTCTGCGCCGGCGCGGCATTGTCGATCCTGGCCACGATCCTGGCGCCGCCGGCCAGCACCGGCCTGGTGGTCACCGCGACCACCCTGGTGGGCCTGCTGCTGTCCGGGGCCTGGGCCGCGCACATGGGCGGCGCGCCGCTGCTGCGCGGCGCCTTGCGCGTGGGGTTCTGGGGCGCGGCGGCGATGGCCGCGGCGCACCTGATCGGCGGGCTGTTCGACGTGCCGGTCTAGCCGGCGCAGTCCCGGCTCAGGCCAGTTCCAGCCAGCCGGCGACCACCGCGCGGGCTTCGTCCACGCCCTGCTTGCTCTCGCTGGAGAACGCTTGCACCCCGACCTGGCCGGCACCGGCCGCGGCCAGCTCGCGCCGAACCGCGGCCACCGCCTGCGCCTGCTGGCCACGGCCGAGCTTGTCGGCCTTGGTCAGCAGCGCGTGCGCGGGCAGGCCGCGGGCGATGGCGTAGTCGATCATCTGCCGGTCGTAGTCCTTGAGCGGATGGCGGATGTCCATCACCACCACCAGCCCGCGCAGGGCCTGGCGGCTGCGGAACCAGCCGTCGAGGAAGCGCTCCCAGTGCGCCTTCATCTCCATCGGCACCTTGGCGTAGCCGTAGCCGGGCAGGTCGACCAGGTAACGCTCCGGTGCGACCTCGAAATAGACCAGCTGCTGGGTGCGGCCGGGGGTCTTGGACACCCGGGCCAGGGCGTTCTGCCGGGTCAGGGCGTTGAGCGCGCTGGACTTGCCCGCGTTGGAGCGGCCGGCGAACGCCACTTCGAAGCCGCCATCCGGCGGCAGCTGCGCGGGCGTGTGCGCCGAGCCCAGGTAGCGGGCCTTCTCGAGGGGATTGGACATGGGCATAGGATCGCATGCCCGGCCCCGGGTCGGGGCCGGGCGCGGTCCGGGCGGGGGTTTCGTTGACCGTCGCTGCCCGGCGCGGGGATAATCCCGACGTTTCGCGGCCGTCCAGGCCGCGCCGAATCGGGTTCCCGGAGCTCTAGCATGCGCCACGCTCGCGTTATCGCCCTTGCCGGACTGGCCGTCGCGGTCACCGCCGTCGCCGCCTACGCTGCACAGACCACGGTGGTGCCGATCCCGGACAACGAGCCGGTGCAGGAACAGCCGCTGGAGGTGGACCTGAGCAAGACCCACTGGGGCGATGCCGAGGCCGGTGCCACCGCCGCCACGACCTGCGCGGCCTGCCACGGCGCCGACGGCAACCCGTCCGATCCCATGTACCCGCGCCTGGCCGGCCAGAGCGAGCGCTACATCGCCCGCCAGCTGGCCCTGTTCGCCAGCGGCGAGCGCCACAGCGGCCTGGCCGCGGTGATGGTGCCGTTCGCCCAGTCCCTGACCCCGCAGCAGATGCGCGATGTCGGCGCCTACTTCGCCCGGCAGAAGTCCGGCGCCGGCGTGGCCGACGACGCCGAGATCACCACCGGCCCGTACGCCGGCATGAAGTTCTACGAGGTCGGCGAGAAGCTGTACCGCAGCGGCGACGCCGAGCGCGGCATCCCCGCCTGCATGGCCTGCCACGGCCCCAGCGGCGCCGGCAACCCGGGCCCGGCCTACCCGCACGTCGGCGGCCAGATGTCCGAGTACACCGCCCGCCGCCTGGAGGAGTTCCGCGCCGGCGTGACCAGCGAGCGCGACCCGGCCCTGTTCAACATCATGGCCAAGGTCGCCTCGAAGCTGACCGACGAGGAGATCGGCGCCCTGTCCAGCTACCTGCAGGGCCTGCACGACCGCGCCGACGACGTGGCCGCCGCCGGGGCCGCCGGCCGGCAGTGAACTTCCGCCACCGGCCGCGGTCGGAGTAAGCGTGGTCCCTCTCTGATTACCTTGCGCCGGCCCCCGAGGCCGGCGTCTTTATTTCCGCCAGGCGCCCAACCGGCGCCGCGAGGAAGCCCGCGATGAAGCCCCTGCTCACTGGACTGCTGTTGCTTTTCCTGGCCCGGGTGCCGGCCGCGCCGGCGGCCACCCCGGAGCTGCAGGAAGGCGTGGACTACGTGCGCATCGAGGCCGGCCCGCTTGACCCGCGCGCCGGCCGGATCGAGGTGGCCGAGGTGTTCGCCTACACCTGCCCGCCCTGCGCCAGCTTCGAGCCGCGGCTGCAGGAGTGGAAGCGGCGCCTGCCGGCGGACGTGGACCTGGTGCAGGTGCCGGCGGCCTTCGGCGGCGCCAGCGACACCTGGGCGCGCACCTACTACGCTTCGCGGCAGCTGGGCGTGGCCACGCGCAGCCACCCGGCGCTGTTCGAGGCCCTGCACCAGCGCCACAGCCTGCCGCGCAACCCCACCCCGCAGGAACTGGGCGAGTTCTTCAAGGACTTCGGCGTCGACCCGGAGCGGCTGCGCGCCGCGCTGGCCGACCCGCAGGTCGGCGAGCAGGTGCGCAAGGCCGGCGCCTGGATCCGCACGATCGACCTGGAAGGCACCCCGAGCCTGGTGGTCAACGGCCGCTACCGGGTGCGCGGCCGCGACTTCGACGACATGCTGCGCATCGCCGGGGCCCTGGTCGCGCGCGAACGTGCCGCCATGCGATCCCAGACTTCCCGTTGACGGCCGCTGGCCGATCCTCATCCTCCCTGGAGACCTGAAATGAATATCCGCCCCTTCCTGACCCTGCTCCTGCTGGCCAGCCTGGCGGCCTGCTCCGGCCAGGATGCCGCCCCGCAGGACAGCCAGCCCGCGCCCCCGGCCACCGAGGCCCCGGCGGGCGACGCCGCCGCCGAGCCGGCGGTGGACGCGGGCGCTGACCCGGCCACGGAAGCGGCGGACGGCGGCGAGGCCGCCGCTCCCACGGCGCCGGCCCCGGCCGCACCCTCCGGTCCGGCCCCGGTCGCCGGGGTGGACTACCAGGTGATCGAGAACGGCCAGCCGTTCCAGCCGGTGGCCGGCAAGATCGAGGTGGCCGAGGTGTTCGGCTACACCTGCCCGCACTGCGCCAACTTCGACCCGATCCTGGAGGCCTGGGCAAAGCGCCAGCCGGCCGACGTGAACCTGGTCCTGGTGCCGGGCGCGTTCGGTGGCTACTGGACCCCGTACGCGCGCGCCTTCTACACCGCCGAGGCCCTGGGCGTGCTGCCGAAGACCCACGCGGCGACCTTCCGTGCCATCCACCTGGAGCGCAGCCTGCCGGTGAACGCCAACGTCGGTGCCGCCGAGCTGGCCCCGTTCTATGCCCAGTACGGCGTGGATGCCAAGCGCTTCGCCGATACCTTCAACAGCTTCGGCGTGGAGGCCAAGCTCAACCGCGCCCGCCAGTTCGCCGCGCGCGCGCGCATCGAGGGCACCCCGGCGCTGGTGGTGGCCGGCAAGTACACGATCAACGCCGACCAGTACGGCTTCGAGAAGATGCTGGCCACCGCCGAGTGGCTGGTCGCGCAGGAGCGCGGCGGGGCGCGCTGAGCGCCCCGATGGTTTCGCGCATGGACACGCCTCCCCTCCCCGAGCTGGCACCCGGCGAGCCGGGGGGCACCATGCTGGAGGCCGGCGCGCCGCCCACGCGCCGGCTGCGGGTGCTGTCGGCCAACATCCAGGCCGGCTCCAGCACCCGCCGCTACAGCGACTACGTGACCCGCAGCTGGTCGCACGCGCTGCCGGCCGGGCGCAAGCGCACCAGCCTGGATGCGATCGCCAAACTGGCCGCGGAGCACGACATCGTCGGCCTGCAGGAGGCCGACCCGGGCAGCCTGCGTTCGGGCTTCACCAACCAGACCCACTACCTGGCCCAGCGCGCCGGCTTCCACTACTGGACCCACCAGCCCAACCGCAGCGTCGGCGGCGTGGCCTCCAGCGCCAACGGCCTGCTGAGCAAGCTCGAGCCGGTGCGCATCAGCGACTACCCGCTGCCCGGCCGGATCCGCGGCCGCGGCGTGCTGCTGGGCCACTTCGGCGACGGCCGCGAGGGCCTGACCGTGGCGGTGGCGCACCTGTCCCTCGGCGCCAGGTCGCGCCTGGCGCAGCTGTCGTTCATCGCCGAACTGCTGCAGGACCATCCCAACGCGGTGCTGATGGGCGACTTCAACTGCCTGCCCGACGTGCCGGAGATGGAAGTGCTCTACCGCAACACCAGCCTGCGCCCGCCGGAGTGCATCGTGCCGACCTTCCCCAGCTGGAAGCCGCAGCGCGCGATCGACCACATCCTGGTCAGCGGCGAACTGCGCTGCGCCGGGGCACAGGCGCTGCCGGCGGCCTTCTCCGACCACCTGGCGCTGGCGATGGAAATCGAGGTGCCCGAGCGCAGCCTGCGCACCTGAGCGCGCGCCGCCTCAGAACCCGTAGCGCAGGAAGCCGCCGTCCACCGCGATGCACTCGCCGGTGACGTACGAGGACGCCGGCAGGCACAGGAACGCGACCGCCGCGGCCACTTCCTCCGGCTCGCCGATGCGCCGCATCGGGGTGCGTTCCAGCACCTGGTCGTAGTAGTCCGGGTCCGAGAGCGGGCCGGAGGTGCGCCGGGTGCGGATGTACCACGGCGCCACCGCGTTGACCCGGATGCCATCGGCGGCCCATTCGCAGGCCAGGTTGCGGGTCATCTGGTGCATGGCCGCCTTGGTCATGCCGTAGACCACGCCGGAACGCACGTGGGTCAGGCCGGACACGCTGCCGACGTTGACGATGCACGAGGCGGCGTGGCGCGCCAGCAGCGGGTGCGCGTAGCGCGACAGCTCGAAGGCCGAGAACAGGTTGGTCTCGAAGATCGCGCGCCACTCGTCCTCGGTGTAGTCCACCGCCGGGCGGGTGACGTTGCCGCCGGCGTTGTTCACCAGGACGTGCAGGCCGTCGCCGTGGTCCTCGGCCCAGTCCAGGATCGCCTGGCGGTCCTCGTCGTCGGCCACGTCCGCGGCCATGCCATGGAAGGACTGCTGCGGGTACAGCTCCTCCAGCTCCTCGCAGGCGTCCTGCAGCGGATCCTCGTTGCGCGCCACCAGCAGCAGGTCCGCGCCCAGCGCGGCCAGCTCGCGCGCGATCGCCAGGCCGATGCCGGCGCTCGCGCCGGTCACCAGGGCCAGCTGTCCATCCAGTCGCCAGCGGTTCGTGCTCATGGGCGCTAGGATAGCCTGCGGTCCCTGCCACCGGGAGCGAACAATGCGAAGCCAACCGAGCCGCCTGGCCGCAGCCGTCGTCCTGCTGGGACTGGCCGCGTGCCGGCCCGAACCGCCGCAGCCCGAGCGGCCACCCGAGCCGCGGGCCACCGCCCTGCGCGATGCGATGCAGGCCCCGCTGCAGGAAGCGCGCACGGCCGACCAGGCCTTGCAGGACGCCGCGGCCCGGCGCGATGCCGCCGCCGCGGCGGCCACGGCCGACGACTGACGCCGGCCGCGGCCCGCCGGGCTACAGGCCGCAGAAGCAGTAGGCCAGCGACTTCACCGGCGCGCCGTCGCGGTCGCGCATGGCTTCCTCGACGAAGCGCAGCTGCGCCTCGGCCTCCGGCATGGTGCGCGCCAGCAGCGCGCTGTCGTCCAGCAGCGCGGCCGCCAGGCGGCTGCCGGCCAGGCCGGCCATGAACTGCGCCAGCGGCGAGGGATCCTTCTCCACGTAGCGCAGGCGGAACTTGCCATCCTCCAGCCCGGCGCGGGTGGCGGCGTCGGCGACCGCGTCCGACAGCCCGCCCATCGCGTCGACCAGGCCGCGCTCCAGCGCCTGGGCGCCGCTCCACACCCGGCCGCGGGCCACCGCATCGATTTCCTCGACCTTGCGCTGGCGCGCCTCGGCGACCTTGCCGATGAAGTCGGCGTAGCCCTTGTCGATCACCGCCTGGATCACCCGCGCCACGTCCGGGTCCAGCGGGCGGGTGACGTCGAACGCGCCGGCGTAGCGGGTGGTGCCGACGCCGTCGGTGTGCACGCCGATCTTGTCCAGCGTGCGGGTGAAGTTGGGCACCAGGCCGAAGATGCCGATCGAGCCGGTGATCGTGGACGGGTCGGCGTAGATGCGGTCGGCGTCCATGCTGATCCAGTAGCCGCCGGAGGCGGCCAGGTCGCCCATCGACACCACCACCGGCTTGCCGGCCTGCTTCAGCAGCGCGACCTCGCGCCGGATCTGCTCGGAGGCGAACACCTCGCCACCGGGCGAATCCACCCGCAGGACCACGGCCTTGACGTCGTCGTCCTCGCGCGCCTGGCGCAGCAGCGCGGCAGTGGATTCGCCGCCGATGCGGCCGGCCGGCTGGTCGCCGCCGATGATTTCGCCCTCGGCCACCACCACCGCCACCTGCGGGCGCTTGTCCAGCGGCAGGGCCTTGCGGTCCAGGTGCTGCAGGTAGGCGCCCAGGCCGATGTTGCGGAAGCCCAGGTCCTCGTCCTCGTCGGCCACGCCGCGCTCGGCCAGCAGGTCCAGCACTTCCTGGCGGGTCTTCAACCCGTCGACCAGCTTCAGTTCCAGCGCGTGGCGGGCGACGTCGCCACCGGCCGCCTCGATGCCCGCGGCCAGCTGGTCGATCTGCGCGGCCAGCTCGGCCCGGTCGAGCTTGCGCGCCGCGGCCACGTCATCCAGGTAGCGGCCCCAGATGTCGTTCATCCAGAACAGGTCCGCTTCCTTGGACTCGGCCGAGGCGGCATCGAGGACGTAGGGCTCGGCCGCGGACTTGTACTCGCCCACGCGGAACAGGTGCACGTCCACGCCCAGCTTGTCCTGCAGGCCCTGGCGGAAGTACTGGCGGTAGCGGCCGATGCCCTGCAGCAGCAGGCTGCCCATCGGGTCCAGGTAGACCTCGTCGGCCTGCGCCGCCAGCAGGTACTGGCCCTGGCCCAGGTTCTCGGAGAACGCCACCACCTGCTTGCCCGACTCGCGCAGGCTGGCCAGCGCCGCGGCCAGTTCGCGCAGCGAGGCGTAGCCGGACGGCTGCAGGCCGTCCAGGCGCAGCAGCACGCGCTCGATCTTGTCGTCCCCGCGCGCGGCCTCGATCGCCCGCAGCAGGTCGCGCAGCTGCACCTCGCCGGCGTCCTGGCCGCCCAGGGCCCGGCCCAGCGCGCGGCTCACCGGGTCGGTGGTGTACTGCTCCACCAACCGCCCCTGCGGCGCCAGCACCAGGGTGGTCCGCTCCTGCATCGGCTGTGCGCCGCCGCCACCGCGGCCCACCGCGACCACGAAGACCAGCAGGAACAGGAACAGCAGCCCGAAGAACAGCAGGTTGAGGACCAGCCGCCGGACGAAGTTCATCACGTCCCACAGCCCCACGAAGAACGTGGCGATCGGGTTGCGGGGGCGGGGCAGCGGGGGTGGGATCATCGGGAGCTCCGGCAGGGGACGTCGGTCCGGTGGCGATTAGGGGACAGCATAACGGCGCCGCCGGGGGTATTCATGCGCCTGAAGTAACCGTGCCGGAGGGCGCGGCCACCGGCGGCGGCAGGCGGCGCAGGCTGTGGTGCAGGCGCCAGCCCATCAGCACCGCGGCGGCGGCCAGGCCCAGGATCAGGCCGGTCCACATGCCCTGCGGGCCGCGGCCCAGGCCCAGGCCCAGCCAGGCGCCCAGCGGCATGCCGATGCCCCAGTACGAGACCATTGCAAGGAACATCGGCACGCGGGTGTCGCGCAGCCCGCGCAGGGCGCCGGCGGACATCACCTGCACGCCGTCCGGGAACTGGAAGGTGGCCGCGTACAGCAGCAGCACCGAGGCGGTGGCGGCCACCGCCGCGTCGCGGGTGTAGATGGCGACGATCGCGTCGTGCCCCAGCAGCATCACCAGCGCCGAGCAGGCCTGGGTGGCCAGGACGATGGTGTATCCGGCACGCGCGGCGCGGCGCACGCCCATCGGGTCGCCGGCACCCAGCGCGCGCCCCACCCGCACCGTGGTCGCCTCGGCCAGGCCCATCGGCACCATGAAGCACAGCGCCGAGACGTTGATCGCGATCTGGTGCGCGGCCGCCGGCACCTCGCCCAGGCGCGCGATCAGCAGCGCGGTGGCGATGAACAGGCCACCTTCCATCAGCACGGTCACGCCGATCGGCAGGCCGGTGGCGAGCAGGCCGCGGATGTCGGCCCAGCGCGGCGGATCGAAGCGCGCGAACAGCCCCAGCGGCGCGAACCGGCGCGAGCGCGCCAGGTAACCGGCAAAGCACAGCGCCTGCAGCCACATCACCACCGCCGAGGCCGCTCCCAGGCCGGCCGGCCCCATCTCCGGCAGCGGGCCGAGGCCGAAGGTCAGCACGTAGCCCAGCGGCGCCAGCACGCCCAGCCCGGCGAAGCCCAGGACCATGGTCGGCAGGGTCCAGTGCAGGCCCTCGCTGAGGTAGCGCATGCAGAAGAACAGGATCAGCGCCGGCACGCCCCAGCGGATGGCATGGGCGAAGGCGGTGGCGCCGGGCACGATTTCCGGGGCGATGCCGAACGCGGCCAGCGCCAGCGGCGCCAGGCTCAGGAACGCGAACATCAGCAGTCCCAGGCCCGCGCCCAGCCACAGCGCCTGGCGGAACAGCGGCGCGATCGCGTCGCGGCGGCCGCTGCCGTCCAGCTGCGAGACCGAGGCGGTGAGCGCGATCAGGGTCCCGATCGGCACCATCATCGGCAGCCACAGCAGGGCGGTCCCGACCGTCACCGAGGCCAGGGTCAGGGTGCCGTGGCGTCCGGCGATGACGTTGTCGACGAAGCTGATCAGGCCGGTGGACACGTGCCCCAGCACCAGCGGCAGGGCGAGCGTGATCGTGGCGAGCAGCTCCGGGCCGAGGCGGCGCCCCGGCGGGGAGGATGCGGACATGGGGGATCGGCGGGGAAGCTGCGGTCGTGCCGGGGGCACTGGCACCGGGCTCCGCGGGCTGGCTATGTTACCCCTCCCCACACCACGCCACCACGCCGTGCACGAAGGCCATCCGCGCGCCTGCGCCAACTGTTCCACCGAGCTCCACGGCGAGTACTGCCACCACTGCGGCCAGCACGCGCACAACCCGGTGCGCAGCTTCGCCCATGCCGTGGAGGAGGTGTTCGAATCGTTCTGGCACCTGGACGGGCGCATTTTCCTGACCCTGCGCCGGCTGCTGGTGCCCGGGCGCCTGGCGCTGGACTACCTGCAGGGCCGGCGCGCGCCCTACGTGGCGCCGATGCGGCTGTTCGTGGTGCTGGGCGTGCTGACCTTCTTCGTCGGCCGCCTGGTGATCCACCTGGGCGACGAGCCGGACGGCCAGGGCCCGAACCTGTCGGTGGAGGCGATCGACCGCTCGCTGGAGGAAGCCACCACGGTGGAGGAAGTCGAGCGCATCCGCAGCCAGCGCGTGGCCGACCTGGAGGAGGCGCGCGAGGCGCTGCCGCCCTACCTGGAGCCGGCGCGGGTCGGCATGGACCGCACCATCGCCGGGCTGCACGCGCAGTCCGACGCGCGGGTGCGGGCGCTCGGCGGCACGCCCGCGCCGCGCCCGGCCCAGGCCACGCCGCAGGCCGAAACCCGGCGCGAGCCAAGCACCTGGATCGAGCGGATCGGCGCGCGCATGGCGCGCAACGCCGAGCGCCTGCAGGATGATCCGGACCTGCTGACCAACGCCTTCCTCGGCAGCGTGCCCACCGCGCTGTTCCTGCTGGTACCGGTGTTCGCGCTGCTGCTGAAGCTGGCCTACCTCGGCAGCGGCCGGGTGTACCTGGAGCACCTGGTGGTGGCGCTCTACAGCCACGCCTTCCTGTGCCTGGCCCTGCTCGGGGAGATGTTGCTGTCGCTGCTGGCGGACTGGACCAGCACCTTCGTGCCGCTGGTGGCCGCCGGCATGGGCGTGGTCGCGCTGGCGCTGTGGCTGTGGATGCCGACCTACCTGCTGCTGATGCAGAAGCGGGTCTACGGCGACGGCTGGGTGGCGACCCTGCTGCGCTTCGGCGCGATCGGCACGGTCTACTCGGTGATGATGCTGTTGGCGGCGGTCGTGGTGCTGCTGCTGAGCCTGGTGCGGCTGTAGCGCTCAGCGCCGCGCCGCCTCCTCCAGCCAGGAGCCGCGCCGCGCCGGCGGCAACGCCAGCAACTCGCGGCGCAGCTCGATCCGGCCGGCCGGGGACTGCCGCCGCAGCACCTCGGCCAGCTGCGCGCGCTGCGCCCCGTCCATGCGGCGCAGGACCTGCAGCAGCCGCGCGCGTTCCTCCTCCGGCACGTAGCCCAGCCACGGCTGCAGCCGCGGCCAGTCGTTGCCCAGCTCCGGGCCGAACAGCCAGCCGCGGCGTTCCATGCCGTCCAGCGCGGCGAAGCGTTGCCGCAGCCGCTGCTGCTCGTCCGGCGGCAGGGACAGGAAGCGCGCGCCGGCCTCGCGCAGCCGCGCCTGCTCGTGCGCCGGCAACCCGGCCCAGGCCTGCTGCGGCGGCGGCCCGCCTTCCGGCGCGGTCGGCGCCTGCACCGGCGCCAGCCCGTCCTCCTCGCGCTCGATCCGCGACTCCGGCGCACCGGCGGCATACCAGGCCAGCAGCGCCAGGTCCGCGACCACCGGGTCGGCCGGCAGTTCCTCCAGCGGCCGCGGCATCGGCTCGGCCGGCACCGCCGGCGGCCCGGGATCCGGCAGCGGTTCGACCAGGATCGGGCCGGGATCGTGCACCCGCAGGTCATCC
>NZ_ALIP01000123.1:0-9374 GCF_000283075.1 Pseudoxanthomonas sp. GW2 | reverse complement strand
GGCGGGTGAACCGCCCCGCCGCGGCCGCCGCTGACGCGACGTGCGCGGGACGCTAACACCTGCCTGCCTAGGCTGGCGGGGCGATCCCCAAAGCAGGAGGCGACATGCGAAGGATTCCCCGTGGTGCCTGGGTGCTGGTGGCCGACGGTGCGTCGGCGCGGTTGTTCACCAACGTCGGTGAGAAGGGCCAGCTGGTGCTGCACCAGGAAGCGGCCATCGCGCTGGATCCCAAGGAAGGCGAGATGCCGGCGATCCTGCCGCCGGAGGTGGGGGCCAAGGAGGCCGAGGAGGCAGGCTTCGCGCGTGAACTGGCGCGGCGCCTGAACGAGCACGCGCTCAACGGCCGCTTCCAGCACCTGGTGCTGGCGGCCGACCCGACCACCCTGGGCTACATGCGTCCGTTGCTGCACGAGGAGGTCCGCAGCCGCCTGCTGGCGGAAGTGGCGAAGAACTACACCAACCTGCGGCGCGAACAGATCGAGCAGGCGCTGGCGCCCGACTTCTGAGGTCCCCGCCGCGCGCCGCCGGCCGCCGGTCCCGGGCGTTTGCCGGGGCCGGACGAAGCTTCCCGTGGTCTTGCGCGTGGTCCGCTGTGCGGGGCAGCGGGGCAGCGGGGCAGGGCCAGGACCGGGCGCCGGGCGCCGGGGCCGTTCCCGGCCAGGGCGGTCACCGCCGGATCACCAGCCCGCCGCCCCCCGCCATCGGTCTGCCGGAAGCGTCGGCATCAAGGCGGCGCGGGCGGCACGATGCAGTCCGCGCCGCCAATCCCTCAGGCCGCCGGCGACGGCAGCTCCTTGCGCAGCCAGTCGTCGATCATGCGCTTCTCGTAGCGCAGGGCATCGCTGTCCTGCGGCGCGCCGCGCTGCAGGTAGGACACGTCGTGCAGCTTGCGCTCGCCCTCGGCCAGCACCCGGCCGTCGGCGCCGGTGATGCGGAACTTCAGCTCCATGCGCGGCGGATAGTGGTCGCGCATGAAGCGCACGTGGTCCAGGTTCGGACCGCGCCACGGCTCGTAGCGGCCGGCACGCTGGATGTCGGTGATGGTCACTTCCATGCGCGCGCCCTCGGGCAGGCGCTTGGCGGCGTTCTTCTGCAGGTGCCGGGCCAGCTCGGCGACCCAGTCGCCATGCGCGGCTTCCCAGCGGTTGCCGCTGTAGCGCAGGTCGGAGAACTGCGCCGGGTCCTCCCAGGACACGCTGACCGGATCCTGCTCCGGCAGCGCGCGCGGGGCATCGGGATCGGTGACGCTCCTGGCGGCCGGCGCCACGGCCGGCAGCGCGGCCAGGGCCAGCAGCAGGAGCATGGATGGGGCTTTCATGTTCCGCTCCGGTATCGCGTTGACCTGCAGCGAATATGCGCCCGCGCGCATGCCCCGGCAAGGTGGCGCGGGCCAGCCGTTGCGGTCGCTTCAGGCGCACGGCGCAACGCTTTCCTTGCGCCGGATGGCCCCGGAACCACGCCTTCCGACACGGTGCGCGAGGGGCGCACGGCGCTAGAATCGCAGGTCCGATCCTTCCCCCCGGATTCCGCATGAGCGTTCCCGCGCAGGCCCCGGCGCGCGCCGCCGGGCTGGCCATCGTTTTCGCCCTGGCCATCGTCTACGTGGTCTGGGGTTCGACCTACCTCGGCATCCGCTTTGCCCTGGAAGGCGGATGGCCGCCGCTGCTGGCCGTCTCCGGCGCGCGCTTCGTCGTCGCCGGCGCGGCCATGTACGCCTTCCTGCGCTGGCGCGGGGTACCGGCCCCGACCCGCGCGCAGTGGAAGAACCTGGCGGTGATGGGTTTCACCCTGCTGCTGCTGGGCAACGGCTGCGTGGTGCTGAGCGAGCAGAGCGTGTCCTCCGGCCTGGCCGCGGTGGCGGTGGCCTCGGTGCCGCTGTGGATGGGCGTGTTCGGCGCGATCTACGGCCAGCGCCCCACCCGGATCGAATGGCTGGGCATCGCCATCGGCTTTGCCGGCGTACTGTGGCTCAACGCCGGCAGCAGCCTCACCGCCAGCCCCGTGGGCCTGGTCCTGCTGCTGGTGGCGCCGGTCGGCTGGGCGTTCGGCTCGGTGTGGTCGCGCGGGCGCGACCTGCCGTCGCCGTTCATGGCCGCGGCCGGGCAGATGCTGTGCGGCGGGGCCATGATCGTCGCCACCGGCCTGCTGCGCGGCGAGTCGCTGCCGGCCGCGCCGACCCTCCACGGCACCCTGGCCCTGGGCTACCTGGCGCTGTTCGGCTCGATCGTGGCCTTCAGCACCTACGTGTGGCTGCTGCACCACGTGCGCCCGGTGCTGGTCAGCAGCTACGCCTACGTCAACCCGGCCATTGCCGTGGCCCTGGGCGCGTGGCTGGCCGGCGAGCGCTTCACCGCGCACGACCTGGGTGCCATGGCGGTGATCCTGGCCGGCGTGGTCACCATCACCCTGGCGCGGGTGCTGCGCCGATGAGCACCGCCGCTCCGTCCATCGACCGCCGCGGCCTGGCGGTCACCGCCGGCACCTTCGTGCTGTGGGGCGTGGTGCCGGTGTACTGGCACCTGCTGAAGAACGTGCCGGCCATGCAGATCATGGCCCACCGCGTGGTCTGGAGCGCCCTGCTGGTGGTGGCCTGGCTGCTGCTCAGCGACGGCCTGGGCTGGCTGCGCAGGCTGGCCGCGCAGCCGCGCGCGCTGCCGGCGCTGGCGCTGAGCGCGGTGCTGATCGCGTTCAACTGGGGGTTGTACATCTGGGCGGTCAACGCCGGCCACGTGGTCGAGACCAGCCTGGGCTACTTCATCAACCCGCTGGTCAACGTGGTGCTGGGCGTGCTGGTGCTGCACGAGCGCCTGCGCCGGGTGCAGTGGATCGCGGCGGGCTGCGCCGCGCTGGGCGTGGCCTGGCTGACCGTGCAGGCCGGCTCGCCGCCGTGGATCGCGCTGGGCCTGGCCGCCTCGTTCGGCCTGTACGGGCTGGTGCGCAAGCTGGTGGCGGTGGATCCGGTGGCCGGCCTGGGCCTGGAAAGCCTGTACCTGTTCCTGCCCTCTCTGGCCTACGTGCTGTGGGCCGAGGCCGGGCACGGCGGCAGCTTCGCCAGCGGCTGGGGCTGGGGCACGGACCTGCTGCTGGTGTTCGGCGGCGTGGTCACCGCGGTGCCGCTGATCGGCTTCGCCTATGGCGTGCGCCGCATCCCGCTGAGCGTGGTCGGGCTGCTGCAGTACATCGCCCCGACCCTGCAGCTGCTGCTGGGCGTGTGGTTCTTCCACGAGCCGTTCGGTGCCGGCCGCGCACTCGGTTTCGGCGCGATCTGGCTGGGACTTGCGCTGTACGCGGGCGAGGGCCTGTGGCGCGCGCGCAGCCGCTCCTAGCCCGCAAACGGCAACGGCGCCACAAAAGCCGGCGCCGCTGGGCGACAATCGCGGCATGACCACCACCATCCACATCCTCGGGATCGCCGGCACCTTCATGGGCGGCGTGGCGGCGCTGGCGCGCGAACTGGGCTACAGCGTCGAAGGCAGCGACCAGGCGGTATACCCGCCGATGTCCACCCAGCTGGAGAAGCTGGGCATCCAGCTGCGCCAGGGCTACGACCCGGCGCATATCTCCCCCGGCGCGGTGGAGGTGGTGATCGGCAACGCCCTCTCGCGCGGCAACCCGGCGGTGGAGCAGGTGCTGGACGACGGCCGCCGCTACACCTCCGGCGCGCAGTGGCTGGCCGAGCACGTGCTGCCCGGGCGCACCACCCTGGCGGTGGCCGGCACCCACGGCAAGACCACCACCACCAGCCTGCTGGCCTTCCTGCTGCAGGCCGCCGGGCGCGACCCGGGCTTCCTGGTCGGCGGCGTCGCCGAGGACTTCGGCACCTCGGCGCGGGTGGGCGGCGGCCGCGAGTTCGTGGTCGAGGCCGACGAGTACGACACCGCGTTCTTCGACAAGCGCAGCAAGTTCGTGCACTACCGGCCGACGGTGGCGATCCTCAACAACCTCGAGTACGACCACGCCGACATCTTCCCGGACCTGGCCGCGATCCAGCGCCAGTTCCACCACCTGGTGCGCACCGTGCCGCGCGCCGGCCGGCTCGTCGTCAACGGTGAAGACGCGCACCTGGCCCAGGTGCTGGCGATGGGCTGCTGGACCCCGGTGGAGACCTTCGGCCTGGAGGGCGCGGAGGTGGCCATCGCGCGCGCCGGCGGCGGTGCCGGCTTCGACTGGAGCGCGCGCCTGCTGGCCGCCGACGGCAGCCAGTTCGTGGTGCTGCATGACGGCCGCGAAGTGGCGAGCGTGCACTGGCCGCTGCTGGGCCGGCACAACGTGCTGAACGCGCTGGCGGCGCTGGCCGCGGCGCACGCGGTGGGCGTGTCGCCGGCCGATGTGGCCCCGGCGCTGGCCGGCTTCCACAGCGTCAAGCGCCGCTTGGAGGTGCTGGGCACCCCGGCCGGCGTCACCGTGTACGACGACTTCGCCCACCATCCCACCGCCATCCGCACCACCCTCGAAGGCCTGCGTGCCAGGGTCGGCGATGCGCGCATCGTGGTGGCGATGGAGCCGCGCAGCAATTCCATGCGCCTGGGCGCCCACGCCGACGCGCTGGCGCCGTCGCTGGACATCGCCGACGTGGTCGTGTTCCTGCATCGTCCGGAGCTGGCCTGGGACGCCGGCAAGGTGGTGGCCGCGGTGCGCGGCCAGGCGCAGGCGGTGCCGGATACCGACACCCTGCTGGCGCGCCTGGGCGAGCTGGTGCAGGCGGGCGACCACGTGGTGTTCATGTCCAACGGCGGCTTCGACGCGGCGCCGCGGCGCTTCGTGGCGATGCTGGAAGGGCGCGACTGACCACGCCGCCGTGACGCCGCCTTGAACGGGCGGCGTTACCCTGCCGGCGAGCCGAACGCCATCGCACCGTGCCCAGTACCGAAGCCCTGCCGCTGTTCCCGCTGCACACCGTGCTGCTGCCCGGCGCGCCGCTGGGACTGCGCGTGTTCGAGCGCCGCTACCTGGATCTGGTCGCCGAGTGCGGCCGCCAGGGCCGCAGTTTCGGCGTGTGCATGATCCTGGAGGGCGAGGAGAGCGGCGCGCCGGCGACGCCGGCGGCGTTCGGGGTGGAGGCGCTGATCGAGGACTTCGGCAGCGAGCCGGGCGGGGTGCTGACCCTGGCCGTGCGCGGTGCGCGCCGGTTCCGGGTCAGCCGCACCAGCGTGCGCGACAACGGCCTGCTGGTCGGCCAGGTGCGCTGGCGCGACCAGCGGCAAGAACCCGGCAGCGGCGCGCGGCTGCTGCCCGAGCACGCGGTGCTGGGCACGCTGCTGGGCGAACTGCTGCAGAAGGTGGGCGGGCTGCACGACGCACCCAACCTGCGCCTGCTGGAGGACGCCGAATGGGTGGGCTGGCGCCTGGCCGAGATCCTGCCGATCAGCGACGAGCAGCGCCTGGCCCTGCTGCAGCAGGACGACCCGCACCGGCGCCTGCAGCAGCTGCTGCTGTGGATGGACGACCACGTCACCTGAGCGGACAGGCCGTACACGTGGCCATGAGGCGGCCGCGGCGACCATGGGGGCTCATCCACCGTCCATCGACGCCACGGCGTCCCGTCCCGGAGGACCTGCCATGGTCGCAACCGTCGAACGGCGGCCTGCACCCGCCTTCCATTCCGTCCACGCCCTGCTGCTCGGCGGCGCCCTGTCGCTGATCCTCGGCACGCTGCTGGCCGACATCGCCTACGCGCGGACCTACGAGATCCAGTGGATCAACTTCGCCGCATGGCTCAACGTCGGCGGCCTGGTGTTCGCCGCCGCTGCGCTGGTCTGCGCGCTGCTGGGGCTGGTGCCCTCGCGCCGCACCCGCGGCTCGGCGCTGCATTGCCTGCTGTGGGCGGTGGCGTGGATCCTCGCCTTGCTCAATGCCCTGGTCCATGCGCGCGACGCCTGGGCCGCGATGCCGATGGCGCTGGTGCTGTCGGTGCTGGTGTTCGCGGCCGCGCTGGCGGCCACGTTCTTCGCGGCCTGGCCGCTGCGCGCCGGAGGTGTGCGATGAACCGCCTGGAGCTTGTCGCCGCCGCCTGTGCCGCCGTCGTGCTGGCTGGCTGCAATCCCTCGCCCGGTCCGCTGCAGCACGGCGCCAACCCGGAACTGCCGGAGCCGAAGCGCGGCCTGCTGCCGTCGATGAAGATCGCCGACCCTTCGGAGTGGGGCGACCAGGTGCCGGTGGTGCCGGAAGGTTTCGAGGTCCGTGCCATCGCCCGCGACCTGCGCATCCCGCGCCAGACCCTGGTGCTGCCCAATGGCGACATCCTGGTGGCCGAGGGCCGCGGCGGCAACGCGCCCGCGCTCAAGCCCAAGGACGTGATCGCCGGGCCGATCAAGGCCGCCGGCACCACCCAGGTGCCCAGTGGCAACCGCCTGACCCTGCTGCGCGACGCCGATGGCGATGGCGAGTACGAGCTGCAGACGGTGTTCGCCGAGGACCTGGACGCGCCCTACGGCCTGGCCCTGGTCGGCAACGACCTCTACGTGGCCAACCAGGACGCGGTGGTGCGCTTTGACTACCAGCCGGGCATGACCCAGGCCCGCGCCGGCAAGCCGCAGGTGCTCACCAGGCTGCCGTCGGAGATCAACCACCACTGGACCAAGGCGATGGCCGCCAGCGCCGACGGCCGCTTCCTGTACGTGGGCATCGGCTCCAACAGCAACATCACCGAGCGCGGGATGATGGCCGAGCAGGACCGCGCGGTGGTCTGGGAGATCGACACCGCGACCGGCATGCACCGCGAATACGCCGGCGGCCTGCGCAACCCTACGGCGCTAGCGATCCAGCCCGGCAGCGGCCAGCTGTGGGCGGTGGTCAACGAGCGCGACGAGATCGGCCCGGACCTGGTCCCCGACTACCTGACCTCGGTGCGCGAGGGCGGCTTCTACGGCTGGCCCTGGGCCTACTGGGGCCAGAACGTCGACACCCGGGTCAAGCCGGAGAACCCGGAGAAGGTCGCCGCCACGATCACCCCGGACTATGCCCTGGGCGCGCACGTGGCCGCCCTGGGCCTGGACTTCTCCAGCCCGGTGATGGGACCGGAATACGCCGAGGGCGCCTTCGTCGGCATGCACGGCAGCTGGAACCGCGCCGAGCCGGTGGGCTACAAGGTGGTGTTCGTGCCGTTCCGCAACGGCCGACCTGCTGGCGACCCGATCGACTTCGCCACCGGCTTCCGCGACGACGACGGCACCACCCGCGGCCGCCCGGTGGGCGTGACCGTGGATCCGCGCGGGGCCCTGGTCATCGCCGACGACCTGGCCAACATCGTCTGGCGGGTGGCGCGGACCGGCGCGGCTGCGCCGCCGCCGGGCCCCCCGCCGCCGGCCACGGACCAGGCCGGCGGGGAGGATACGGAGACGCTGCCCGAGGCCGGTACCGGGCCCTGATCCGGCCGCCGCCGGGGCCGGGGGGTGCCGGCGGCGCGTTCCTACAGCGTCCGTTGCGGGGCGGCTCCTATAATCCGCCGATGAATTCTTCCTGGATGGAAGCCACCCTGGCCTGGATCGGGGAACACCCCCTGCTGGCCGGCGTGGTGATCTTCGCGATCGCCTTCTGCGACGCGCTCATCATCGTCGGGGCCGTGGTCCCGGCCCTGCCACTGCTGTTCGCGGTGGGCGTGCTGATCGGCATGGGCGAGATCTCCGGTCCCTACGCGGTGGCCAGCGCCGCGCTCGGCGCCCTGGCCGGCGACGCCATCAGCTACTGGGTCGGCCTGCGCTGGGGCGACCGCCTGCGCGGGGTCTGGCCGTTCAGCCGCTACCCGCAGCTGCTGGAGCGCGGCGAGACCCTGTTCCGGCGCAATGCCTTCAGCGCGATCCTGCTGGCCCGCTACGTCGGCGCGATCCGCCCGTTCGTCCCGGCCATTGCCGGCATGGCCAGGATGCCGGTGCGACGCTACTTCACCGCCTCCGGCCTGGCCTGCGTGTCCTGGGGCGTGCTGTTCCTGGCCCCGGGCTGGGTCCTGGGCCGGGCCTACGACGCGGTGGCTGCGGTGGCCGGCCACCTGGTGGTGGTGCTGGGCCTGCTGCTGGCGGTGCTGGCGCTGGCCTGGGCGGTGGTGCTGTACACCTACCGCTGGTTCGCCGAGCACGCCGACGCCGTGCTGGCGCGGATGCTGGCCTGGTCGCACCGGCATCCGGTGCTGGGCGAGTATTCGGTGGCGGTGTTCGACCCGCAGCGGCGCGAGTCGGTGCCGCTGGCGCTGCTGGCGGTGCTGCTGCTGGCCATCGGCTGGGTGTGGTTCGCCCTGCTGCTGGTGGTGGTCGGCCACGGCGAGCCGCTGGGCGTGGACCTGGCGGTACACCAGCTGATGCTGTCCCTGCGCAACCCGCTGGCCGACTACCCGCTGGCGGCGCTGGCCTCGCTCGGCGACTGGCCGGTGCTGGCCCCGGCCTGCGCCGCGGCGCTGGGCTATTTCGCCTGGCGCCAGCGCTGGATGGCCGCCGCGCACTGGCTGGCGGCGCTGGGCTTCGGCCTGGCCCTGACCTGGCTGCTGGGCGCGACCATCAACGTGGTGCGCCCGCCCTCGGCCAGCAGCGGCTTCGGCTTCCCCTCGATCGCGGTGACCATGTCCACCATCGCCTTCGGCTTCTTCGCCGTGCTGATCGCGCGCGAGCTGCCGGGGCGCGACCGGGTCTGGCCGTACATGGTCTCCGGCCTGGTGGTGGCGGTCATCGGCTTCGCCCGCCTGTACCTGGGCGCGCACTGGCTCAGCGACGTGGTCGGCGGGATGCTGCTGGGCATCGTCTGGCTGCTGGTGCTGGGCATCGCCTACCGCCGCCGCTTCAACCGCTCGTTCTGGGTCAAGCCGGTGGCGGCGGCGTTCTACGGCGTGTTCGCGTTGGCCGCGCTGTGGTACGCGCCGCGCAACATCGAGGCCAAGCTGGCCAAGTTCGAGCCGCCGGGGCCGGCGATCGAGGTCCAGGACCTGCAGGCCTGGTGGCAGCGCGACTGGGCGCTGCAGCCGGCGCGCCGCAACGAGTTCGACGACGCCCAGCGCTGGCCGCTGGACGTGCAGGTGGCCGGCCCGCTGGGCCCGCTGCGCGAGCGCCTGGAGGCGCAGGGCTGGAAGGTGCAGCCGCAGGCGCGCTGGGAGCAGGCGCTGAACATGTTCGACGAGGACGTGTGGCCGGCCGGCGTGCCGGTGCTGCCGGCGACCCTGGACGCACGCACCGAGGCCCTGCTGATGGTGCGCGAGGGCGCCCGCCCGGACCGCCGCATCGTGCTGCGGCTGTGGGCGGCGCCGGTGCAGCTGCGCCCGGGGCACCAGCCGCTGTGGATCGGCACCGCGCAGACCCTGCACTTCACCCCCGCGTTCGACGTGCTGGCCACCTGGCGCCCGCATGCCGACGCCGACCCGGCGCTGGAGCGGATCGTGGAGGCGGTGGCCGACC
>NZ_ALIP01000122.1:0-19880 GCF_000283075.1 Pseudoxanthomonas sp. GW2 | reverse complement strand
CCGGCGCGGGCGGCGGCACCGGCTGGTCCAGGCCCAGCTCGCTGCGGTGGGCGCCCAGCGGCTGCCACTGGGACAGCCCCTCGCGCCACACCAGGGTGGCATCGCCGACCCGGCCCTGGCGGTACAGGCGCGCCACTTCGGCGGCCGCGACCGGGCCCTGCTGCTGGCGGTTGTGATCGGCGTAATACCACTGGGTCATGCGTTGGATCCTTCGTGTACCGCGTCAGCCGCGGCATTCATGGGGCAGGTAACGGTCTTCGATGGCCGAGGAGCACAGCCAGGTGTCCACCGCCGCGTTGTATTCCAGCCAGACCGGTTGCTGGTCGAGGTCGTCGTTGCCTGGCACGCGCAGGGTTGCGGCCAGGCCGCACAGCTCGCTTTCCTCGAACTCGCCGAAGCGGATCGCGGCGAGGTTGCCGCCGGCGTATTCCTCGGCGCTGGCGAAGCCTTCGTCGTCGTTGGTCGGGCAGCGGCCGTGCTCCTCGACGAAGGCCACCACCGCCGGCTGGTGCACGCGTGCCTCGGCGATGGCCGCCACCACCCGGGTCCTGGCCACGTAGTCCTGGTAGGCCGGCAGGGCGACCGCCGCCATGATGCCCAGGACCGCGACCAGCACCAGCAGGGCCACGCCCAGGACCACGGCCACGATGCAGCCGGTGCGCCGCGGCGGCGGCGCCCGCATGGCGGTGCGCGCCTGGCCGGGGAGCGGGGGCGGCGGCGGGGCGGCCAGGCCCAGTTCGACGGCCACGGCCGACAGCGGGCACCACTGCGCCAGGCCTTCGCGCCAGACCAGGGTTTGCGGCCCGATCGCGCCGCGGCGTGCCAGCGCGGCCAGTTCGGCGGCCGGCAGCGGCCCGTGCTGCTGGCCGTCCGGGGTGGCGTAGTACCAATGGCTCATCCCAGCAGCTCCCCAAGCACGGACAAGAACACGAACGCGGCCAGCGCGATCAGCACCGACAGCGCCGACCACAGCGCCCACAGGCGCGCCTTGCGCGAGGCCTCCAGGGCCCCGGCCAGGTCGCCCTCGGCGCGGCGGCGGTCCACCTTGCAGGCATGGACGATGGACACCACGCCCAGCGGCCAGCAGCACAGCAGGGTGGTGAGGATCGCCCAGGCCAGGTAGGTCGGCACCGGCTGCACGACCGGCGCCGGGCGCGCGCTGTCCCAGGCCTGCGGCGGCGCGTAGGGGCCGGCAGCGGCGGCCGGCGGCAGTGGCGGCCGGCTTGCGCCGAAGCCGGGCAGGCCCAGCTCGGACGCCACCTGTGCCAGCGGCTGCCACTGCGCCATGCCCTCGCGCCACACCAGCGTGGCCGGCCCGATCTCGCCCGTGGCGGCCAGCTCGCGCAGGCGCGCGGCCGGCACCGGGCCATGCCCCTGCCCGCCGGCAGTGGCGTAATACCAGTCCATTCGTGTCCCCGGAAAATCCGTTTCGTCACGTTACCTTAACCTCCAGATGCGCGGAAGCCGGCGCGTGGCCGGCTTCCGGGAGGCAGGGCAGTGGCGCGGCCGGTCAGTGCACCGGCTCGGGGTCCTCGCCGAACATCTGGGTTTCCATCCAGGCGTAGGCGGCCTCGGCGCCGGGCTGGGTGAACAGCACCATCAGCACCACCCACTTGAGGTCGTCCAGGTCCAGCTCGTCCTGGTCCAGGGCCATGGCGCGGTCGACCACCAGCTCGCGCTGGGCGGCATCCAGCACCCCCTGCTGCTCCAGGAAGGTCAGGAAGCCGCGGCATTCCACGTCCAGCTTGTCCAGCTCCGGGCCATGGAACACCCGCACCGGCCCGTTGCAGCGCGGCTCGGCGCTGGGGCGCTGCTGGGCCAGGCCGTCGAGCCAGTCGAAGGCCTTGGCGATCTCGGCGGGGGTGAATCCGGCCTCGATCAGGCCGGCCTGCAGCGGATCCCGGTCGCGCAGGGTGTCCGCATCGTCGGCGATGTAGTGTTCGAAGAGGTAGAGCAGGACGTCCAGGATGCTTTCTTTCATTGCCCTCGGCCTGCGTCCGGGAAGGACGCGGTGGGTGGGGAACCACGGGCCTGGCGCCAGGCCGTCCGGCCGCCGTCAGGCTCCGGGGCCGTCGCCGCTGGACCTGCGCGCATAGCGGCCATGTTCGACCACGATCCGCCCGTCCAGTTCCATGGCCAGCAGCATGGACGACAGGGTGGCGGGCGTCAATCCGGTCCGTTCAGCGAGGATGTCCATAGGGATTGGGTCATGGCCCAGTGCCTGCCACAACTTGTCGTGGTCCCCCCGGGGCTGGGCAGGCGTCGTGGCGGGTCCGGGACGGGCCGCGGGCGGGGGTGCCAGCTGCCGGGCGAGGTGCCCGGCCAGCGCGGCGATGCCGGCCAGCACGTCCTCCGGCGTTTCCGCCAGCTGGGCGCCGTCGCGGATCAGGCGGTGGCAGCCGCGGGCCTGCGGGTGGTGGATCGAACCGGGCAGGGCGAACACCTCGCGCCCGTAGGTCGCGGCCAGGCGCGCGGTGATCAGGGCGCCGGAGCGCAGCGCGGCCTCCACCACCACCGTGCCCAGGGCGAGCCCGGCGATGATCCGGTTGCGCCCGGGGAAGTGCGCGGCCCGCGGCGGGGTGCCGGGCGGATGCTCGCTGGCCACCGCGCCGTGGGCCGCGATCCGTTCCAGCAGCCCGGCGTGGCGGCGCGGATAGGCCACGTCCGGGCCGGTGCCAAGCACGGCCACGGTGCCGCCGCCGCACTCCAGCGCCGCCTCGTGCGCGGCGCCGTCGATGCCGGCGGCCATGCCGCTGGCCACCACCAGGCCGGCGCGGCAGAAGGCGTGGGCGAACGCGCGGGCGTTGTCGCGGCCGCCGGCGCTGGCGGCGCGGCTGCCGACCAGCGCCAGGGCCGGCCGCCACAACAGGTCCGGGTCGCCGGCCACGAACAGCGCCAGCGGCGCGTCCGCGCATTCCCGCAGCAGGGCCGGGTAACGGGGGTCGTTCCAGGGCAGGAAGTGGTGCCCGGGCTGTTCCAGCCAGGCCAGGCAGCGCTCCAGCAGGGGCGCGGGCACCGCGTCCAGGCGCGCGGCCAGCTCCTGATCGGGCCGCGCCGCCGGCCCGGCCTGCAACAGCGCCCGGCGCGGCGCGCGCGGGCCGCCGGCCAGGGCCAGGCGCAGGGCGGGCAGGGGATCGGCGGCAGTTGCGGGCGGGTGGGCGATGGCGGCGGACATGCCCGCCATCGTCGCCCGGAAGCGGCGACGGCGCCCTAGGGCGCCGTCGCATCGGTGCGTAGGACTAGTCCGGCTTACTCGGTATCCGGATGCCGCGCGCTGTAGCCCACGCGCACCGGCTTCACCCCGTCCATCACCAGGGCGTAGCTGACCTTGTCGAAGGTGCGGAACACCATCGCGTGGGCCGCGTACTCCTCCGGCAGGGCCACGCCGGCGCCGCTGAAGCGGTCGTCCATGCGCGAGGTCTGGCCGCCGGTGACGCGGTCGTTGACCTTGGTGCTCGTGCGCCACAGCGAGACCACGGTGCCGTTGTCGAAGCCGTCGCGGGCGCCGGCCGACAGCGCGATCACGTCGCGCGGGCCGCCGGAGGCGATCGCGTCGGCCACCGCCAGCACGCGCACGTCGGTCGGCAGTTCGCGCGGCGGGTGCGGGAAGAACTGCAGGTCGTACGGCTGCGGCTCGACCGGGATCAGGCGGTCGCCGGCGCGGACTTCCTTGCCGTTGCTGTCCTCCAGGGTCAGCGTGGCCACCTCGACCGAGCCGGCCGGCACGCGGGTGATGGTGCCGACGTTGACCTGGGTCAGCTCGTAGCCGAGGAACTCGTTGCGGTCGGTCGGCGGCACGTATTCCTTCCACAGCGCGCCGTCGCCCGGGGTCGGGCGGCCGCTGGGCAGCAGGTCGCGGGTGTTGCGCGGCATGGCGTAGCGCACGGTCGGGCGGACCACGGCGTAGCGCTGACCCACGGCGGCGCCGGCGAGGTTCTTCACGTAGACGGCCTGGCCGGCGCTGCCGCGCAGGCGGTTGTCCTCGAACGCGACCACGTACGGCAGGTGTTCGAAGGCGTCGGTCACGCGCAGGTTCTTCAGGAACGGCTCGATCTCCGACAGCGGCACGGCGCCGATCGGGGCCTCCTCGCGCGGGCCCGGCTCGACCGCGACCACGCGGTCCAGGTAGGCCAGGCTCAGCACGTCGCCCGGATAGATCAGGTGGGGGTTGGCCACCTGCGGGTTGGCCTGCCAGATCTCCGGCCACAGCCAGGGCTTCTTCAGGAAGCGGCCGGCGATGTCCCAGAGGGTGTCGCCCTTCTGGACGACGTAGGTATCCGGATGGGAGCCGGCGGATTCGACCGCCAGCGCATAGGTAGCGACAGTCAGCATCGCGACGGCGAAGGCCGTCCGAAGGCGCGTGAGCATTGTTGAAATCCGCCTGATTCCCCAACAGGTCCGCGGACTATAGTCCAGAAACCCGGTCCCAGCGCAAGCATCCGCGCTAGAATTGGGGACGCTGGCCGGGTCCGTCCCGGCCGATCCTGTTTGCCACCCCCCGGAGCGCCCGCCATGGCCCTGCTGCCCATCCTCGAATTCCCCGATCCGCGCCTGCGCACCAAGGCCGCCCAGGTCGATCCGGCGCAGGTAACCAGCCCGGAGTTCCAGGGCCTGGTCGACGACATGTTCGAGACCATGTACGCGGCGCCGGGCATCGGCCTGGCCGCCACCCAGGTGGACCGCCACCTGCGCTTCATGGTCATCGACGTCAGCGAGGACAAGTCCGCGCCGATGGTGTTCATCAACCCGGAGATCGTCTCCTCCCAGGGCAAGCGCGCCTACCAGGAGGGCTGCCTCTCGATCCCGGGCATCTATGCCGACGTGACCCGCGCCGACACCATCGTCGTGCGCTACCTGGACCGCGAGGGCAAGCAGCAGGAACTGCCCGCCGAGGGCCTGCTGGCCACCTGCATCCAGCACGAGATCGACCACCTGGACGGCAAGCTGTTCGTGGACTACCTCTCGCCGCTCAAGCGCGAGATGGTGCGCAAGAAGCTGGCCAAGGCGCGCAGGCACGCCGCCTGAGCCCGGTGGCGCCCCCGCCGCGGCGGCGCCCCGCAGCCCCCCGGGCCGCCGGCGGCGCGCCGGCCGGCCCCCGTACCGCCCGCGGGCGGACGGGCCATCTGGAGACGATGACCCGATGAGGATCGTATTTGCAGGCACCCCGGAGTTCGCGGTGCCTTCCCTGCGCGTCGCCGCGCAACGCGGCGAGGTGGTGGCCGTCTATACCCAGCCGGACCGGCCCGCCGGCCGCGGCCGCGGGTTGCAGGCCTCGCCGGTGAAGCTGGAGGCGGTGGCCCGTGGCATCCCGGTCTACCAGCCGGAAAGCCTGCGCGACCCCGCCGCCCAGGAACAGCTGCGCGCGCTGCGGCCGGACCTGATGGTGGTGGTGGCCTACGGCCTGATCCTGCCCAAGGCCGTGCTCGCCATCCCGACCCACGGCTGCTGGAACGTGCATGCCTCGCTGCTGCCGCGCTGGCGAGGCGCCGCGCCGATCCAGCGCGCGATCCAGGCCGGCGACGCCGAGACCGGCGTGTGCCTGATGCAGATGGAAACCGGCCTGGACACCGGCCCGGTGCTGCTGGAACAGCGCACCGCCATCGGCGAGGCCGAGACCGGCGGCCAGCTGCACGACCGCCTGGCCGAGCTGGGCGCGCAGGTACTGGGCGACGGCCTGGGCCTGCTGCGCGCCGGGATCCGGCCGGTGCCGCGGCCGCAGCCCGCCGAGGGCGTGACCTACGCGCACAAGCTGGACAAGGCCGAGGCGCGGCTGGACTGGAGCCGCCCGGCGGCCGAGCTGGCGCGCACCGTGCGCGCGTTCAACCCGTGGCCGGTGGCCGAGGCCCAGGTGGCCGGCGAACGCCTGCGCATCCACGGCGCGGTGGCGCTGGACCAGGCCCATGGCGCCGCGCCCGGCACCCTGCTCGGCGCCAGCCGCGAGGGCATCGACATCGCCTGCGGCGAGGGCGTGCTGCGCCTGCGCACGGTGCAGCGCGACGGCGGCCGCGCGATCACCGCGGCCGACTGGCTCAACGCGCGCCGCGACCTGGTGGCTGGCTGACGGATGCCTGCGCCGCGTCCGCCCGCACGACGCCCTGCGCACCCGCGCCCGGAGCGGCCGCTGGCCCCCGGCGTGGAAGTGCGCGTGCACGCCGCGCGCGTGCTCGACGCGGTGGTGCACCGCGGCCGCTCGCTGAAGTCCGAGCTGGCGCCGGTGCTGCCGCGCCTGGCCGATCCGCGCGACCGCGCCCTGCTGGAGGCGGTGGTGTTCGCCGCGCTGCGCGGACGCCACCGCTACGAGGCCGCGCTGCGCGGCTGGCTGGCCAGGCCGCCGGGCGCCGGCGACGGTTCCCTGGTGGCCCTGCTGCTGGCCGGCTGCGCCCAGCTCGACGCGCTGCAGCTGCCGGCGCACGCGGCCCTGGATGCCACGGTCGAGGCCGCGCGCGCGCTGGGCCGTCCGCACCAGGCGGGCCTGGTCAACGCGCTGCTGCGCCGTGCCCAGCGCGAGGGTTTCCCGGCCGCCGATCCGGCCGCGGCCTGGCCGCAATGGCTGCGGAAGAAGGTCGAGGCCGCCTGGCCGCAGCACGCGGCCGCGGTGTTCGCGGCCAGCGCGCATGCCGCGCCGCTGTGGCTGCGGGTCAACCGCAGGCTGGCCGGTCGCGAGGCCTACCGCGCGCGGCTGCAGGAGGCGGGCATCGCCGCCAGCATCGATCCGCGCCTGGCCGACGGCCTGCGCCGGGAGGAGCCGGTGCCGGTGGCGGCCCTGCCCGGTTTCGAGGAAGGCCTGGTCGCGGTCCAGGATGGCTCGGCGCAGCAGGCGGCCGACGCCCTGGCCCCGGAGCCGGGCGCGCGCGTGCTCGATGCCTGCGCCGCCCCCGGCGGCAAGGCCGCGCACCTGCTCGAGCGCGACCCCACGCTGGAACTGCTGGCGCTGGACGTGGACCCGCGCCGGCTGGCGCGGGTGGAAGACACCCTGCGCCGCGGCGGCCTGCTCGGCGAGCGCGTGCAGCTGCGCCCGGTCGACGCCACCACCCCGGCACTGTGGTGGGACGGTTTCACCTTCGACGCGATCCTGCTGGATGCGCCGTGCTCGGCCACCGGCGTGGTCCGGCGCCAGCCGGACATCCTGCTGCACCGCCGTCCCGAGGACATCGAGTCCCTGGTCGCCGCGCAGGCGCGCCTGCTCGACGCGGTCTGGCCGCTGCTGCGCCCGGGCGGCATCCTGCTGTACGCCACCTGCTCGATCCTGCCGGAGGAGAACGCCGGCCAGGTCGAGGCGTTCCTGGCCCGTACCCCGGACGCGGCCGCAGTGCCGTTGCCGGAGGCGTTCGGCCATGCCGCCGGTCCCGGCCGCCAGCGCCTGACCGGGGAGGACGGCATGGACGGCTTCTTCTACGCGCGCCTGCGCAAATCCGAGTGACCTGATCCCCGCCAACCCGAGCCACGGCCATGCCGATACAGGACCTGCGCAAGCGCGACCTCTGGTTGTTCTGGACCCTGGCCCTGCTGGTACTCGGCGCGGGCCTGGGCCTGCGCGACCCGTGGCCGGCCGACGAACCGCGTTTCGCCCTGGTGGCCAAGCAGATGGTGGAGAGCGGCAACTGGCTGTTCCCGCACCGCGGCACCGAGCTGTACTCGGACAAGCCGCCGATGCTGATGTGGCTGCAGGCCGCGTTCTACACCGTGACCGGCAACTGGCGGGTGGCGTTCCTGCTGCCCTCGTTGCTGGCCGCGCTGGGCACGCTGTGGTGCGTGCAGGACCTGGCCGGCCGGCTGTGGACCCGGCGCGTGGGCCTGTACGCGGCGTGGGCGCTGCTGTTCGCGTTCCAGTTCACCTGGCAGGCGAAGAAGGCGCAGATCGACCCGCTGGTCACCTTCTTCATCACCCTGGCCAACTACGGCCTGCTGCGCCACCTGCTGCTGGGCCCGGCCTGGCGCTGGTGGGCCCTGGGCTGGGCCGCGGCCGGCCTGGGCACGATCACCAAGGGCGTGGGCGCGCTGGCGTTGCTGATGGTGCTGCCGGCGGCGATCGCCGCGGTGCGCGGCTGGCCGCGGGTGCGGGTACACGCGCGCGACCGCCGTTTCTGGCTGGGCCCGCTGGCGTTCCTCGGCGCGGTGTCGGTGTGGCTGGTGCCGGTGCTCGCGGTGGCGCTGTCGCAGGACCTGCCCGAGTATCGCGCCTACCTGGACGACATCCTGCTGCGGCAGACCGCCAAGCGCTATTCGCAGTCCTGGGACCACCACCAGCCGGCCTGGTACCACCTGGGGGTGATGGCCAGCATGTGGATCCCGGCGGTGCTGGCGCTGCCGTGGGCGATCCCGGCCTGGCGCCGGCGCCTGCGCCGGCGCGACCCGCGCTACCTGCTGCCGCTGGCCTGGTGGCTGCTGGTGCTGGTGTTCTTCTCCATCCCCGATGGCAAGCGCGACGTGTACATCATGCCGGCGCTGCCGATGATGTGCCTGGCGCTGGCGCCGTTGCTGCCGGGGATCCTGCGCCGGCGCCTGCCGCGCGCGCTGCTGCTGGCGCTGGCGCTGCTGGTGGCGCTGCTGTTCCTGGCCGGCGGTGCCTCGGTGCTGTCCGGCGTCGGTTCGCTGCCGGAGCGGCTGCGCGAGCAGCGCGGCCTGGATCCGCAGGGCATCGTCGCCGGCGGCTGGATGCTGCTGGCGATCGGCGCCTGGGGCCTGGGTTGCGTGCTGGCTTTCCGCCGCCGCGCGGTGGCGGCGCTGTCCGCCACCCTGGCGGGGCTGTGGGTGGTGTTCGGGCTGGTCGGCTACGGCCTGCTCAACGACGCCAGTTCCGCGCGCGGGGTGATGGCCGCGGCCGGCCGCCGCATCGGCCCGGAGGCGGAGCTGGGCCTGGTCGCGTGGAAGGAGCAGAACCTGCTGATGGCCGACCGCCCGGCGGCGACCTTCGGCTTCAAGCGTCCCTGGGACGAGCAGCTGCAGCTGGCGGTGGCCTGGCAGGCGCAGGCCCCGGACCGCTGGCTGCTGGTGCTGGAGGACGCGCTGGAGCACTGCCTGGACCCGCAGCGGATCGAGCTGGCCGGCATTTCCAACCGCCGCCGCTGGTACCTGGTGCCGCCGGACGCGGTCGTCGCCCCCTGCGAGGCCACCCCGGAGGAGCGCGCGCGCGCGGCCGCCGGGCAGGCGCGGGACCTGGAGGAGTGAGCGCCGGCGCCGGCGCCGGCTCAGCCTTCGTTCCGCGTGGCGCGGCGACCATGTGCGGCTCGCCGCGCACGCAAGCCGAGGAAAGAGTGGGGAGTGACGACGACCGCATGGAAGGACACCGGCTGCACTGGGCACGGCGCTGTGCGGCCTGCGCGCTGTGGTGCCTGCCGGCGCTGGCCCTGACCCTGCCCAAGGGACTGCTCCCGTTCGGCCTGCTGCTGCTCGTCTCCACCCTGCTGGTGCCCGGCGTGGTCGCCGGCGCGCGCCGCATCGGCTGGCCGCTGGCGGCAGTGGCCGCGACGGCCCTGCTGGCGATGGGCGTGGCCCTGCTTTCCAGCCACTGGGCCGGCGGCGGGGGCATCGAGAGCCGCGACCGCCTGCTGGTCCTGCCGTGGACGATGGCCTGGGCCTGGGCCCTGCGTCCGCCGGCCAGCTGGCTGTGGCGCGGGGCGATGGCCGGCCTGGCCTGCGCGGTGGTGCTGGCCTTCGTCCAGGTCGCCACCGGGCTGGGGCGCGCCTCCGGCTGGGTCAACGCGATCGTGTTTGCCGACGTGGTCCTGCTGCTGATGGTGCTGGCGGTGTTCTGCCGGCCGCCGCGCAGCTGGCACTGGGCGGTATTCGGAGTGGTCTGCGGCACCGTGGCGATCCTGTTCAGCGGCACCCGCGGGACCTGGCCGGGGCTGCTGCTGCTGCTGGCCGCGGTGGTGCTGGGCAGCGGCTGGCAGAGCTGGCGCTACCGGGTGCTGCTGCTGGCCACCGGCCTGGCCGGCGTGGTGGCGCTGGTGGGGGTGGTGCCCGGGATGAGCCACCAGATGCGGCTGGTCGAGCTGCAGCAGGACATCGAGCGGATCGATGCCGGCGACCACGATTCCTCCGCCGGCGCGCGCCTGGAACGGCTGCAGGTGGCGGTCGACGCCTTCCTCGAGCGGCCCTGGACCGGGGTGGGCTTTGCCCAGTTCGACCGCGCCATGCGCGAGCAGCTGCCGGCCTGCCGCGAGCCGCACCCGGCCGAGCGCTGCGACCTGGGCCACGCCCACAACGACCTGGCCGAGTGGGCCGCGACCATGGGCATCCCCGGCGTGGTCTCGCTGCTGCTGCTGTACGGCGTGCCGCTGGCGCTGTTCCTGCACCTGGCCGGGCACACCGGCGTGCCGCGCATGCGCGGGATCGCCGCCGGCGGCGCCATGCTGGTGGTGGTGTTCGCCCTGTGCGGGCTTACCCAGTCGATGTTCGCGCACCAGACCACCACCAGCGCCTATGCCGCGCTGACCGGCATCCTGCTGGGCCTGGCCCTGCACGAGGCCGCCGCCGCCGGACGCCTGCGCGGACGCGGCGTGCGCGGGGACTGAACCGCGGCGCGGTCCGGCGCCCGGCGCCTGCCGGCCGCTGCCGTCTCCATGGTCCGTGGCAGGCCGCGGCCACAGCCGCAGTCCCGGGTGTGCACCGGTTGGCACGGGCCCCGCCTTCCGTTCTCCCGGGCGTGCTGCGCTTGTCCGGACTGCTCCGCGACGGCCCACCGGCCGTGCTGGTGTCGTGTTCCGCGCCCTCCATTCCCGGGCGTGCTGCGCCTGCGCGGACAACGGTCGCGGCCCAGCGGCGCGGGGGCACTGGCCGATGGCGCCGTCGCGTCCGGTGTCCGCCGTTGCAGGGCAGGGGATGCCAGGCCGTGCCTGCCTGCCGGCCGGCCGCGGGCCACGCGCGGCATGAAAAAGCGCCGGCCCACGGGGGCCGGCGCCGGGTGCTGCAGCCGGTCCGCGCGGGACCGGCCTTGCCTGCCGCGGAGGGTCAGGCGGTGATGTCCACGTCCTTGGTCTCGCGCAGGAACAGGGTGCCGATCACCAGGGTCATGACCGCGATGATGATCGGGTACCACAGGCCGTAGTACAGGTTGCCCGAAGCCGCCACCAGGGCGAAGGAGATCGCCGGCAGGAAGCCGCCGAACCAGCCGTTGCCGATGTGGTACGGCAGCGACATGGAGGTGTAGCGGATGCGGGTCGGGAACAGCTCCACCAGGTAGGCGGCGATCGGGCCGTAGACCATGGTCACGTAGATCACCAGGATCCACAGCAGCAGGATCGTCATCGGCATGTTGATCCGGGCGGTGTCGGCCTTGTCCGGATAGCCGGCGTCGACCAGGGCAGCCTTCAGCGCGCCGCCGAACTCGCCCTGCTTGGCCTTCAGCTCGTCGCCGGCCAGGCCGGTGGCGTCGTACGAGGTGACCGGACGGTCGCCGATGTGGACCTCCGCCACCGAGCCCGGGGCCGCCGGCTGGATGGTGTACGGCACGCCGGCGCGGGCCAGCGCGGCGGTCGCCACGTCGCAGGAGCTGGTGAACTTGCGGACACCGGCCGGGTCGAACTGGAAGCTGCAGGTTTCCGGATCGGCCACCACCACCGCCGGCGAGGTGCGCGCGGCTTCCTCCACCGCCGGGTTGGCGAAGTGGGTCAGGCCCTTGAAGATCGGGAAGTAGGTCACCGCGGCCAGCAGGCAGCCGGCCATGATGATCTTCTTGCGGCCGATCTTGTCCGACAGCCAGCCGAAGAACAGGAAGAACGGGGTGGCCAGGGCCAGCGCCGCGGCGATCAGCAGGTAGGCGACGGTGGAGTCGACCTTGAGCATGCTCTGCAGGTAGAACAGCGCGTAGAACTGGCCGCAGTACCAGACCACGGCCTGGCCGGCGGTGGCGCCGAACAGGACCAGCAGCATCAGCTTCAGGTTGCCGGTCTTGATCGAGTCACGGAAGGGCATCTTCGAGCCCTTGCCCTGCGCCTTCATCTCCTGGAACAGCGGCGACTCGCTCAGCTGCAGGCGGATCCACACCGAGATGCCCAGCAGCACGATCGAGGCCAGGAACGGGATGCGCCAGCCCCAGTCCTCGAACGCCTCGGTGCCCAGCGACAGGCGGCAGCCCAGGATCACCAGCAGCGACAGGAACAGGCCCAGGGTCGCGGTAGTCTGGATGAAGCTGGTGTACAGGCCGCGGCGGTTGGCGGGCGCGTGCTCGGCCACGTAGGTGGCCGCGCCGCCGTACTCGCCGCCCATGGCCAGGCCCTGGGCCAGGCGCAGGATGATCAGGATGACCGGGGCGGCCATGCCGATCGAGGCGTAGTTGGGCAGCACGCCGACCAGGAAGGTCGAGATGCCCATGATCAGGATGGTGACCAGGAACGTGTACTTGCGGCCGATGCGATCGCCGAGGCTGCCGAAGAAGGCCGCGCCGAACGGACGCACGAAGAAGCCGGCGGCGAAGGCCAGCAGCGCGAAGATCATGCCCGTGGTCGGGTTGACGCCGCTGAAGAACTGCTTGGCGATGATCGCCGCCAGCGAGCCGTAGAGGTAGAAGTCATACCACTCGAAGACGGTACCCAGGCTCGACGCGAAGATGACCTTCTTGTGGCCCGAGGTGAGCTCGCCCTTGGGCGAGGCGGATGCTGCCGTGGTGCTCATAGGGATCCCCTTCCTCAGAAGCTGTACTTGATGGAGGTATGCAGACGCTTGAGGTCGCCCTCGCGGTCATCCTCGAGGGAACGCTGGCCGTAGCTGATTTCCGCGCCAACGTCCAGCTTCGGGAACGGCGAGTAGATCAGGTTTGCGTGGAACGACTGGGTGCGCTCGGTCGCGCCGTAGCCGGTGAGGCTGGTGTCGTTGTCGAAGTGCGAGGCCGCGTACATCAGGTTGGTGCGGACCTTCGGGCTGAACACGTGGCGCCAGGCCACGAAGCCGCCGTAGCCGTCCTGCGCGTGCAGCGCGCCGTTGGCGTCGACCACCACGTCGCTGCCGATGCCGAACGCCAGGTAGCGGCCGATGCCGCTGCCGCCGTTGACCGCCCAGCGGATGTCGTCGCTGGCGCCGAGGTTGAACTTGCCCGACACGCTCAGCGCGGCGCCGGTCTCGGTCTCGTCCAGCCACTTGAACTGGCGCACCAGGCCGGCGACGGTGAAGTGGCCCCAGTCGCCCTTGGTCAGCCAGCGCGCGGTCAGGTCGGGCAGGACGTTGTCGCCGCTGTTGAAGCGCGCCGCGGCGCTGAGGTACGGGTTGACCGTGGTCTGCGGGTTCTCCAGCGAGACCGACCACGGGCCCTTGGTGTAGCGCACCTGGGCCTGGCGCACGAACACGGTGCCGTCGGTCGGGCCGACGAAGTCCACCGCGTCGGGCAGGGCGGCCACGTCCATGAAGTTGGACCAGGTCTGGCCGGCCAGCCAGTTGTTCCAGCTGACGTAGGCGTGGCGCAGGGTGACGGCGTAGGTGTTGGTCGCCGTCTCGTTGCCGGCCAGGGCGTTGCTGCCGCCGCCGAAGAAGTCGGCCTCGACGTAGCCCTTGAACTTGTCGCCGTTGGCGGTGACGTGGTCCACGCCCAGGCCGAAGCGCGAGAACTGGGCATGGAAGTCGGTGTACGGGTCGCCGCCGTCGGCGCCGGCGCCGCCCACCGGGATGGTGCTGGGCACGTAGAACAGCCGGCCCGACGAGCCGTCGGCGATGCGGCCGTCGCTGGTCTCGGTGACCATCGCGTCCATCTTGATGAAGCCGGTGTACGAGAACGTGGTGCCCGGGTTGGCGTTGGGCGTGATCGTGGTGGCCTGCACCGGCTGCTTGCCGGCCGGGACCGCCGGTGCCGCCGGTTGCGCCGCCTGCTGCTGCTGGGTGGTCAGCAGCGCCTGCACCTGGCGCTCCAGTTCGGCCACCCTCGCCTCAAGTTCCTTCTCGCGGTCGCTCTGCGCCATGGCGGCGCCGGGCACGGCAAGCGCGAGCAGCATTGCGGCTGCCAGCGGCCTGCGCACCAGTCTTGCGGGATGCATGCTCATTGCCCCTCCTCTCCCTCTGCGAATGAGTGCTCGAAATGGCGACCGACCGCCCCTCTGCGGCCGGTTGCGCGGCCAGACTTCGCACGCTGCCGGGCAAGCGCCTATTCGCCATTAGTCGAAAACGCCGGGCGGCCGGACATCCGGGCCCGCCGTTGCGGGATCCGCGCGCGCAAGGCCGCCATGCTGCAGTGCATCTATCGACCAAGGTAGTAGCCATACTGCTGCATCGCGTCACGGCCCTTGCGTCAAACTTGGGCCGTTGCCGCACGCCCCCGCGCGGCGTCCAGTCACTGGCATCTGGAGGAGGGAAGCCATGTCCGACCTGTACCCCGTCAAGCCCGAGTTCGCCGCCAAGGCGAGGATCGGCAAGGATGACTACCAGCGCCTCTACCGCGAATCGGTGGAGGATCCCGAGGGCTTCTGGGCGAAGGCGGCCGAGCGCCTGGACTGGTTCCGCAAGCCGACCGTCATCAAGGACGTCAGCTACAAGCTCGAGGACTTCCGCATCCGCTGGTTCGCCGACGGCGAGCTCAACGCCTCGGTCAACTGCCTGGACCGCCAGCTCGAGAAGCGCGGCGACAAGGTCGCCATCCTGTTCGAGCCGGACGACCCGTCCGCGCCGGTGCAGAAGGTCACCTACCGCCAGCTGTACGAGCGGGTGTGCAAGCTGGGCAACGCCCTGCGCAACCTCGGCGTCGGCAAGGGCGACCGCGTCACCATCTACCTGCCGATGATCCCCGACGCGGTGGTGGCGATGCTGGCCTGCGCGCGCATCGGCGCGATCCACTCGGTGGTGTTCGGCGGCTTCGCGCCCAACTCCATCGCCGACCGCGTCGCCGACTGCGGCAGCAAGCTGATCATCACCGCCGACGAGGGCCTGCGCGGGGCCAAGAAGATCCCGCTGAAGGCCAACGTCGACGCCGCGCTGAAGCTGCCGGGCACCAATACCGTCGAGACCGTGCTGGTGGTGCGCCATACCGGCGGCGCGGTCGACATGCAGGCCCCGCGCGACCGCTGGTTCCACGACGTGGTCGACGGCCAGCCGGCGCAGTGCGAGCCGGAGCGCATGAACGCCGAGGATCCGCTGTTCATCCTCTACACCTCCGGTTCGACCGGAAAGCCGAAGGGCGTGCTGCACACCACCGGCGGCTACCTGCTGTACGCGTCCTACACCCACGAGGCGATCTTCGACCTGCGCGAGGACGACATCTACTGGTGCACCGCCGACGTCGGCTGGGTCACCGGCCACAGCTACATCGTCTACGGCCCGCTGGCCAACGGCGCCACCTCGCTGGTGTTCGAGGGCGTGCCCAACTACCCGAGCGTGTCGCGCTTCTGGGAAGTGATCGACAAGCACCAGGTCACCATCTTCTACACCGCCCCGACCGCGATCCGCGCGCTGATGCGCGAGGGCGAGGCGCCGGTGAAGAAGACCAGCCGCTCCAGCCTGCGCCTGCTTGGCAGCGTCGGCGAGCCGATCAACCCGGAGGCCTGGCGCTGGTACTACGACGTGGTCGGCGACGGCCGCTGCCCGATCGTGGACACCTGGTGGCAGACCGAGACCGGCGGCATCCTGATCTCGCCGCTGCCCGGCGCGGTCGACCTCAAGCCGGGCTCGGCCACGGTCCCGTTCTTCGGCGTGCGCCCGGCCCTGGTCGATACCGACGGCCGCGTGCTCGAGGGCGCGGCCGAGGGCAACCTGGTGCTGCTGGATTCCTGGCCGGGGCAGATGCGCACGGTCTACGGCGACCACCAGCGCTTCATCGACACCTACTTCCGCACCTACCCGGGCACCTACTTCACCGGCGACGGCTGCCGCCGCGACGAGGACGGCTACTACTGGATCACCGGCCGCGTCGACGACGTGATCAACGTCTCCGGCCACCGCATCGGCACCGCCGAGGTGGAGAGCGCACTGGTGGCGCACCCGAAGGTGGCCGAGGCCGCGGTGGTCGGCTTCCCGCACGAGATCAAGGGCCAGGGCATCTACGCCTACGTCACCCTCAAGGCCGGCGAGCAGCCCAGCGACGAGCTGCAGAAGGAGCTGGTGGCCTGGGTGCGCAAGGAGATCGGCCCGATCGCCACCCCCGACCACCTGCAGTGGGCCGCCGGCCTGCCCAAGACCCGCTCGGGCAAGATCATGCGCCGCATCCTGCGCAAGATCGCCGAGAACGCCCCGGACCAGCTGGGCGACACCTCGACCCTGGCCGATCCGTCGGTGGTCGAGTCGCTGGTCTCCGAGCGCAAGGTGAAATGAGGTCGTGATTCGTGATTAGTTATTGGTGATTCGGAAGAGCGAGGCGCCCGCTTCGGTCACCATCGGGGCGGCGGTCCGGCCGCCCCCGCTTTTGCGAACCGCGAATCACGCATCCCCAATCACGGCCCCTATGACCATCCTGATCGCCGACGACCATCCGCTGTTCCGCGAGGCCCTGCGCGGGGCGGTGCAGCGGATCCTGCCGGGCACCGAGCTGCACGAGGCCGACAGCGTGGACGCGCTGTACGCGCTGGTGGAGGCGCATCCGGACGCGGACCTGCTGCTGATGGACCTGAACATGCCCGGCGCGCACGGCTTCAGCGCCCTGGTGCACCTGCGCGCCCAGCACCCGCAGCTGCCGGTGGTGGTGGTCTCGGCGCGGGAGGAGCCGGGGGTGATGCGCCGGGCGCTGGACCACGGCGCGCTGGGCTTCATTCCCAAGTCGGCCGACTCGGAGACCATCGGCACCGCCATCAGCACGGTGCTGGACGGGGAGCGCTGGGCGCCGGCGGCTGCGGCCGCCGCCCCGGCGCTGAGCCGCGACGAGCAGGAAGTGGCCCAGCGCCTGCGCGAGCTGACCCCGCAGCAGTTCCGGGTCCTGCAGATGCTGGGCGAGGGCCGCCTGAACAAGCAGATCGCCTACGACCTGGGCGTGTCCGAGGCGACCATCAAGGCGCACGTCACCGCGGTGCTGCGCAAGCTGGGGGTGGGCAACCGCACCCAGGCCGTGCTGATGGCCGGACGCCTGGCGGTGGATCCGGACGGGCTGGTGGTGCCGCCGGAAGAACAGGACTGATGTCACAAAACCACGGCTAACCAACCCTTCGCAAGGCAAACACGCGGCTGAACGGGAATACTGCAACCCCGTGCCCAGCCCCTTGGTGCGGCGCACAATGATGCGACGCTTTCCTCCGGCCCCTCACCGGGCTCCGGAATGCGACCGAGGGAGACACCCGTGTTGCAAGTCATCGAATCCATCGGCCCCGCCGTCCAGCGGCGCCCCGCGCCGCTGCCGTCCCCGCGGCCGCTGGCCGCCGAGGCCTGGCTGCCGCCGGCCACGCCGCTGCCGATGCCGCGCCAGTCCCTGCGCGAAGGCGAGCTGGCCAGGGTCCGGCCGGCCACCTCGCCGGCCCGCGTCGGCTGGCGACGCGCCGCGGTGGTCGGCTCCACCGCCGTGCTCACCGCCGCCGCCAGCCTGGGCATGACCCAGGTGCTGCGCATTGGCGGCTTGAGCCTGCTGGACCTGATCCTGCTGGGCCTGTTCGTGGCCCTGTTCGCCTGGATCGCGCTGTCGGCGGTGACCGCCTTCGCCGGCTTCTGCGTGCTGCTGTCCCGCCGGCGCAATCCGCTGGGGCTGTCGGCCGACGGCCCGCTGCCGCGCCTGCGCACCCGCACCGCGCTGCTGATGCCGACCTACCACGAGGACCCGGCGCGGGTCCTGGCCGGCCTGCAAGCGGTGTACGAGTCGGTGGCCGCCACCGGGCAGCTGGACGCATTCGATTTCTTCGTGCTCAGCGACAGCCGCCGCCCGGAAGTGGTGGCGGCCGAGGTCGAGCAGTTCCGCGCCCTGCGCGAGCGCCTGGGCGCCGAGGGCCGGCTGTTCTACCGCTGCCGCTCGGACAACCGCGGGCGCAAGGCCGGCAACATCGGCGACTGGGTGCAGCGCTTCGGCGGCGCCTACCCGCAGTTCCTGATCCTGGATGCCGACAGCGTGATGAGCGGCCAGACCCTGGTGCGCCTGGCCGGGGCGATGGAGGCGCATCCGGGCGTGGGCCTGCTGCAGACCCTGCCGCGGGTGGTCAATGGCAACACCCTGTTCGCGCGCATGCAGCAGTTCGGCGGGCGCGTGTACGGCCCGGGGATTTGCCATGGCGTGGCCTGGTGGCACGGTGCCGAGAGCAACTACTGGGGCCACAACGCGATGGTCCGCACCGAGGCCTTCGCCGCGCACTGCGGCCTGCCGGAGCTGCCGGGGCGGGAGCCGTTCGGCGGCCACGTGCTGAGCCACGACTTCGTCGAGGCGGCGCTGATGCGGCGCGCCGGCTGGGCCGTGCACCTGGTGCCGGAGCTGGGCGGCAGCTACGAGGAGGGCCCGCCCTCGCTGAGCGACATGATGGTGCGCGACCGCCGCTGGTGCCAGGGCAACCTGCAGCACATGAAGGTGGTCGGCAGCGCCGGCCTGCACTGGGTCAGCCGCAGCCACATGCTGGTCGGCATCGGCCATTACTTCACCGCGCCGATGTGGGCCATGCTGATGCTGGTCGGCCTGGCGATCCCGCTGTACCACGCCGACCTGGCCTGGGACGGCTTCCAGCTGGCCGGGTTCTCGCCGATCGAGTACTGGACCCGGCACGACGCCGAGCGCGTGGCCTGGCTGTTCGCCGCGACCATGCTGGTGCTGTTCCTGCCCAAGATCCTGGGTTTCCTGGCCATGCTCGCCGACCCGGCCGAGCGCCGTGGCTGCGGCGGCGCGGCGCGCGCCTTCGCCGGCGTGCTGATCGAGAGCGTGCTGGCCGCGCTGATGGCGCCGATCGTGATGTTCCGGCAGTCGCGCGGCGTGGCCGAGGTGCTGGCCGGCCGCGATTCCGGCTGGGAAGCGCAGCAGCGCGACGACGGCAGCGTGCCGCTGTCGGCGCTGGTGCGCAGCTACGGCGGCATCACCCTGTTCGGCGCGTTCATGGGCCTGCTGTCCTGGGCGGTGTCGCCCGGGCTGGCGCTGTGGATGCTGCCGGTGGTGGCCGGCATGGTGCTGTCGATCCCGACCGTGTGGCTGACCTCCTCGCGCCAGGCCGGCCAGTGGCTGCGCCGGCACCGCCTGCTGTGCATCCCCGAGGAACTGCAGCCGCCGCCGGTGCTGCGCCGCGCCGCCGAACTGCGCGCCCGCGCCTGAGCCGCGACGGTGCCCGCGGCGGCGCCTGCCGCCAGCGGGCATACTGTGGGGCTTCGTTTTCCGGGGAATCCCATGCTGCTGCAGACCGTCGAACAGGAAACCGGCGCCAACCCGCAATGGACCGTGCTCTGGCTGCACGGACTGGGCGCCGACGGCCACGACTTCGCCCCCATCGTCCCGGAGCTGGTGCGTCCGCACTGGCCGGCGCTGCGTTTCGTGTTCCCGCACGCGCCGGTGCGCCCGGTGACCATCAACGGCGGGGTACCGATGCGCGCCTGGTACGACATCGTCGGCATGGACTTCGCCACCCGCGCCGACGCGGCCGGGGTGGAGGAATCGATCGAACAGGTCGAGGCCCTGATTGCCCGCGAGGCCGAGGGCGGCATCCCCGCCTCGCGCCTGCTGCTGGCCGGGTTCTCCCAGGGCGGCGCCATCACCCTGGCCACCGGCCTGCGCCGGCGCGAGCCGCTGGCCGGCCTGGTCGCCCTGTCCACCTACCTGCCCGGCGGCACCGCGGCGGCAGCCGCGCGCGAGCCCAACGCGGTGGCCCAGCCGGTGTTCTTCGCCCATGGCAGCGCCGACCCGGTGGTCGCCTTCCAGCACGGGCAGGCCAGCGCGCGCGCGCTGGAGCAGGCGGGTTTCGAGGTGGAATGGCACCACTACCCGATGGCCCACCAGGTCTGCGCGCAGGAGATCGCCGACCTCGGCGACTGGCTGGAACGCCGCTTCCGCTGAGGCGCGGAACGGGGGGGGGGGCGGCGAG
>NZ_ALIP01000121.1:0-10771 GCF_000283075.1 Pseudoxanthomonas sp. GW2 | reverse complement strand
CCCCCCCCCTCGGAATCCCCCATGGCGTACGACCTCAACGACACCCTCGTCTTCGTCAAGGTGGTCGAGCAAGGCAGCTTCATCGCCGCAGCCCGGGCCCTGGGCCTGCCCAAGACCACCGTCAGCCGCAAGGTGCAGGACCTGGAAGCGCGCCTGGGCGCGCAACTCCTGCACCGGACCACGCGCCGGCTCGGCCTCACCGAGGCCGGCAACGTGTACTTCGAGCATTGCCAGCGCATCGCCCAGGAACTGGAGGAAGCCGAAGGCGCGGTCGGCCAGCTGCAGGGCGGCCCGCGCGGCTGGCTGCGCTTCACCGTGCCCTACTCCATCGGCATCGCCTGGATCTCGCCGCTGCTGGGGCAGTTCCACGCGCAGTACCCGGAGATCCGGCTCGACATGCACATGAGCAACGACCCGGTGGACCTGATCGGCAGCGAGATCGACGTGGCCCTGCGCATCGGTCCGCTGCCCGACTCGACCCTGATCGCGCGGCGGCTGGCCGGCTTCCGCACCCAGGTGTTCGCCAGCCCGTCCTACATCGAGCGCCACGGCGAACCGCTGCATCCGGACGAGCTGCAGCACCATCGCATCCTGGCCGTGCGCAAGCACTACCACTCGCACCCGACGCGCATCACCTGGCCGCTGAGCGACGGCAACGGCGTGACCGACTACCCGATCAACCCGCTGATGGTCGCCAACGATCCCTCCGCGCTGATCGGCGCGGTGCTGTGCGGCGAGGGCCTGACCCTGGCCACCGACGTGGCCGCCAAGCCGTACGTGGAAAGCGGCGCGCTGCGCCGCGTGCTGGCGGGCTGGACCGGACCCGAGGTGGACTTCAGCGCGGTGTTCCCGCGCGGCCGGGTGATGTCGCCGAAGGTGCGCGCGTTCGTCGATTTCCTGGTCGAGCGCCTGAGCTCCAACGCCGACTACATGCTGGTCCATTGCCCCTCGCGCTGCGCCGCCGAGGCGGCCAGGGAGGCCGGGAAGGAAGAAGCCAGCGTGCGCGAGGGCAAGCGCATCCTCGAGGAAGTGGTGGGCTGAGCCCGGCGCCCGGCGCGGACGCGGCGGTGCGCGGCAACCCCGGCACCGCCGCGCAAAAGGAAAGGGGCCGCTTGCGCGGCCCCTTCGGGTGCGGCATCCGGTCCCGGATCAGGAACGCACCGGCACCAGGGTGATCTCGACCCGGCGGTTGGCCGCGCGGCCGGCCTCGGTGTCGTTGCTGGCGATCGGATAGCGCTTGCCGGCGCCGATGGTGATGAAGCGCTGCGAGTTGATGCCCTGCGCGACCAGGAACTGGGTGACCGCGCTGGCGCGCTGCTCGGACAGGCGCTGGTTGACCTCGTCGCTGCCGATGCTGTCGGTGTGGCCGGCGACCTCGACCACGGTCTTGTCGTACTCCTTGAGCACGTCGGCCACGCTGCTCAGCACCGGGTAGAACTGCGGGTCGAGGTTGGAGCTGTTGAACGCGAAGGTCACGTTGCCGGGCATGTTCAGGGTGATGTTGTCGCCGTTGCGGGTGACGCTCACGCCGGTGCCCTGCAGCTTGGCGCGCAGCGCGGCCTGCTGGCGGTCCTGATAGGCGCCGACCGCGCCGCCGGCCAGGCCGCCGACGCCGGCGCCGATCAGCGCATGCTGGCGGCGCTCGACCGCGCTGTTGCCGGTCAGCAGGCCGGCGGCGACGCCGATGCCCGCGCCGATCAGCGCGCCCTTGCTGGTGCGGTTCATCTGCTGCTCGCCGGTGTACGGGTTGGTGGTCTGGCAGCCGGCGGCCACGGCCGCGACCAGGGCGGCGGTGCCGAGCAGGGTCAGGGTCTGCTTGCGGATGTTCATGACGGTTCCTTGATGCGTATGGGGCGGCCAGGGCCGCTGCGTGCGGCATCGTATGCCGGGCCCCGTGAACGGACAATGTTCGCCGGGGCCGCTTCCGACGGACGGCTACTCGAACGAACCGACCGCGTCGTTGGCCAGGTTGTCGAAGCGGGTGTACTCGCCGAAGAACTTCAGCTTCACCGAGCCGGTCGGACCGCTTCGGTGCTTGCCGATGATGACCTCGGCCAGGCCCTTGTCCGGCGAGTTTTCCTTGTTGTAGTACTCGTCGCGGTAGATGAACAGGATGATGTCCGCGTCCTGCTCGATGGCGCCGGATTCGCGCAGGTCGGCCATCACCGGGCGCTTGTCGGTGCGCGTTTCCAGCGAGCGGTTGAGCTGCGACAGCGCGATCACCGGCACGTTCAGCTCCTTGGCCAGGGCCTTGAGCGAACGGCTGATCTCCGAGATCTCGGTGGCGCGGTTCTCGCTGTTGCCGGGCACCTGCATCAGCTGCAGGTAGTCGATCACCACCAGGCCCAGGCCGTGCTCGCGCTTGAGGCGGCGGCACTTGGAGCGCAGCACGTCCGGCGACAGCGCCGGCGTGTCGTCGATGAAGATCTTGGTCTCCTTGAGCATGCGGATGGCCGCGGTCACCCGGCTCCAGTCCTCGTCCTCCAGCTGGCCGGTGCGCAGGCGCTGGGCGTTGACCCGGCCGTTGGAGGAGATCAGGCGCAGCGCCAGCTGCGCCGCGGACATTTCCATCGAGAACACGGCCACCGCCTTCTTCGACTTGATCGCCGCGTACTCGGCGATGTTCAGCGCGAAGGTGGTCTTGCCCATGGCCGGGCGCGCGGCCAGGATGATCAGGTCGGTCGGCTGCAGGCCGGCGGTGATGTTGTCGAACTCGGTGTAGCCGGTCGGCAGGCCGGTGATGTTGCCGCCGCTCTCGAAGCGCTTCTGCAGCACCTCGAAGGCGTCGCGCAGCGCGGTGTTCAGTCCGGTGAAGTCGCTGCGCCCGCGCGCGCCGGCCTCGGCGATCGCGAACACCTCCTGCTCGGCCCTGGCCAGCAGCTCGGCGCTGTCGCGGCCTTCCGGCTGGAAGGCGTCGTTGACGATCCCGGTGCCGACCTCGATCAGCTGCCGCAGCACCGCCTTGTCGCGCACGATCTCGGCGTAGGCGCGGATGTTGGCCGCCGACGGCGTGGTGGTGGCCAGCTCGACCAGGTAGGCGCCGCCGCCGATCTGCTCCGAATACCCCTGCGAATCGAACCACTCGCCCAGGGTCACCGCGTCGAACGGCTGGTTCTTCTCGGCCAGTTCGCGGATGGCGCGGTAGATCAGCTGGTGGTCGCGGCGGTAGAAGTCCTTCTCGACCAGCACGTCGCCGACGGTGTCGTAGGACTCCGGCGCCAGCATGAGGCCGCCGAGCACCGCCTGCTCGGCCTCCACCGAATGCGGCGGGACGCGCAGCTGCTCGATGCGGCCGTCGCCGCCATCGCGGTCGCGTTCGCGGTCTTTGCGGAAGCCGGGGCGTGCGGACATTCGGTCGGTTCCTCGGGTGGCCGGCGCGGGCGGCGCCCGGCCGGGTGGATCAGGTGAAACGGCTAGCCATCCTATGCGGGGGCCCGGGCCTCCGCCATGGATAACCCTGTGCATAACGCGTGGACATCTCGCCGGGCGAGACGGCCACAAAAGCGAAGGGCGCCTTGCGGCGCCCTCCGTGGGGTCCTGCGGCCGGGGCCGATCAGGCTTCCGGCTCGACCACGACCTTGACCGTGGTCTCGACGTCGGCGTGCAGGGCGACCTGCACCTCGAACTCGCCGACGTGACGGATCGGGCCCTCGCCCATGATGACCTCGCTCTTCTCCAGCGGCAGGCCGGCGGCGGTGAAGGCCTCGGCGATGTCGCGCGGGCCGACCGAACCGTACAGCTTGCCCTCGGTCGAGGCGTTGGCCTTGACCGTGACGCTGGCGCCTTCCAGCTTGGCCAGGCGGGCCTGGGCCTCGTCCAGCAGCGCCTTGGCCTTGGCCTCGTACTCGGCGCGCTTGGCCTCGAACTCGGCCAGGTTGGCGGCGGTGGCCGGCACGGCCTTGCCCTGCGGGACCAGGTAGTTGCGGCCGTAGCCCGGCTTCACGGTGACCTTGTCACCCAGGTTGCCGAGGTTGACGACCTTCTGCAGAAGGATCAGTTCCATGGTGTTGCTCCTCTATCCGTTAGCCGCGGCATGGGGCGCGGCAACGCGTGCTGTCCGGATCGGACGGTATGGGGTGCAGCCAGGCAGCTGGCGCGGACGCGCCGGGAGCCGCACGCGGGTGCGGCTCCGGCGGGGCCACGCATCAGATGTCGTGGTTGTCGGTGTACGGGATCAGGGCCAGGAAACGGGCGCGCTTGATCGCGGTGGCCAGCTGGCGCTGGTAGCGCGACTTGGTGCCGGTCACGCGGCTCGGGACGATCTTGCCGTTCTCGGTCAGGTACTGGCGCAGGGTGTTGAGATCCTTGTAATCGATCTCCTTGACGCCCTCGGCGGTGAACTTGCAGAACTTGCGGCGGCGGAAGAACTTGGACATGGGATGTGCTCCTTAGGCGGCTTCGGCGTTGTCGCCGTCGGTTTCGGCGGAGGCGGCGTTGCCCTCGCCTTCCTCGTCACGGCGGCGGCGCTCGCCACGCTCGGGCTTGTCGCCCTTCTCGTCCTTGCTCTTCATGATCAGCGACTGCTCGGTCTCCGGGCCGTCGCGGCGGATGACCAGGTGGCGCAGGATCGCGTCGTTGAAGCGGAAGGTCTCGACCAGCTCGTCGATGGCGGCCTGGCCGACCTCGGCGTTGAACAGCACGTAGTGGGCCTTGACCAGGTTCTGGATCGGGTAGGCCAGCTGGCGGCGGCCCCAGTCCTCGAGGCGGTGGATGGTGCCACCGGCGTTCTCGATCAGGCCCTTGTAGCGCTCGATCATCGCCGGCACCTGCTCGCTCTGGTCCGGGTGGACCAGGAACACGACTTCGTAATGACGCATTGTGTTTTCCTTGTGGATGCTGCCCTTGCGGGCCTGGCAGCCCCCCGTCGACCTGGCGGAAGCGGTGGGGCAAGGGACCCCGGCGCCTGCGCACAGGCGCGGGGAAGCCGGAAATTATGCCGGCTCAGGGACTTGGACGCAATGGGCCGACCGCGGCGGCCGGCGGTCCGTGCTCAGGCGTGCTCGGTGGTGAAGCTCTCGCCGCAGCCGCACTCGGCCTTGGCGTTGGGATTGCGGAACAGGAAGGCCTCGCCCAGGCCCTGGCGGGCGAAGTCGATCTCGGTGCCGTCCACCAGCGGCAGGCTGGTGGCGTCCACGAAGATGCGCACCCCGTCCTGCTCGAACACGGTATCGCCGTCGCGCTGGTCGCGGGCCAGGTCGGCCACGTGGCCCCAGCCGGAGCAGCCGGTGCGCTCCACGCCGAAGCGCAGCCCCAGCGCCTGCGGGTCGCGCTCCAGGAAGCGGCGGACGCGCTCCAGGGCGGCGGGAGTAAGGGTGACGGCCATGCGGAACCTCCGGAAAACTGCATGCCCATTATAGGCGCCTGCGGCCCGGGCCGCGGCCCGGGGACTGGAACGCAGCGGGCCGGACGGCACGGCGCCTCGCCTGCCACCGCTTGCAACCGCTACACTTCCGCCCTTCCAGTTGGGCTCCACGACACAAGGATTCAAGCCATGACGGTGGTCAGCGTCGAACATGCACTCGCGGGCAAGGTGGCCGCCGGCGGCGAGGTCACGGTACGCGGCTGGGTGCGTACCCGGCGCGATTCCAAGGCGGGACTGAGCTTCGTCAACGTCAGCGACGGCTCCTGCTTCGCCCCGATCCAGGTCGTGGCCCCGGCCACGCTGCCCAACTACGAATCCGAGGTGAAGCACCTGACCACCGGTTGCTCGGTGGTGGCCACCGGCACCCTGGTGCCGTCGCAGGGCCAGGGCCAGAGCTTCGAGATCCAGGCTTCCAGGATCGAGGTCGTCGGCTGGGTCGAGGACCCGCTGACCTACCCGATGCAGCCCAAGCAGCACTCGCTGGAATACCTGCGCGAGTACGCCCACCTGCGCCCGCGCACCAACCTGTTCGGGGCGGTCACCCGCATCCGCCACTGTCTGGCCCAGGCCGTGCACCGCTTCTTCCACGAGCGCGGCTTCTACTGGATCAGCACGCCGATCATCACCACCTCCGACGCCGAGGGCGCCGGCCAGATGTTCCGGGTCTCGACCCTGGACCTGGCCAACCTGCCGCGCACCAAGGACGGCGAGGTCGACTTCTCGCGCGACTTCTTCGGCAAGGAAACCTTCCTGACCGTGTCCGGCCAGCTCAACGTCGAGGCCTACGCCCTGGCGCTCAGCAAGGTCTACACCTTCGGCCCGACCTTCCGCGCCGAGAACTCCAACACCACCCGCCACCTGGCCGAGTTCTGGATGATCGAGCCGGAGGTGGCCTTCGCCGACCTCAACGACGACGCCGACCTGGCCGAGGACTTCCTCAAGTACCTGTTCCGCACCGTGCTGTCCGAACGCGCCGACGACATGGCCTTCATCGCCGAGCGGGTGCAGAAGGACGCGATCACCCGCCTGGAGTCGTTCGTCAACTCGCCGTTCGAGCGCATCGACTACAGCGAAGCGATCAAGCTGCTGCAGGCTTCCGGCAGGAAGTTCGACTTCCCGGTCGAATGGGGCCTGGACCTGCAGACCGAGCACGAGCGCTGGCTGACCGAGGAGCACGTCGGCCGCCCGGTGGTGGTGATGAACTACCCCGAGCACATCAAGGCCTTCTACATGCGCCTGAACGACGACGGCAAGACCGTCGCCGCGATGGACGTGCTGGCCCCGGGCATCGGCGAGATCATCGGCGGCTCCCAGCGCGAGGAGCGCCTGGACGTGCTAGACGCGCGCATGGCCCAGTTCGGCCTGGAGGCCGAGCACTACCAGTGGTACCGCGACCTGCGCCGCTACGGCGGCGTGCCGCACGCCGGCTTCGGCCTTGGCTTCGAGCGCCTGGTGGTCTACACCTGCGGCCTGTCCAACATCCGCGACGCCATCGCCTACCCCCGCGCGCCCGGCAACGCCGAGTTCTGATCCGCGTGGCCCGCGCGCTCCCCCGGGGCCAGCGGGCCGCCATCCACCAGTCACGAACCACCAATCACGCCCCATGCTCCTATTCCTTGCCCTCTGCTTCGTGGGCGTGGCCATCGCCGGGGCAACGGCCTTCGTGATCTTCTGGCCGCTGACCCTGGTCCACATCCGCGATCGCCACGCCGGCACCGCGGCCGACTTCGGCGCCGGCGCGTTCCTGGCGCCGGCGGCGCTGGCCTGGCTGCTCAGCGGGCGTTACCGCGCCGTCGGCGACCGTTCCCTCAGCGGCCTGGCCACCCCGGCCCGGGTCGCGCTCATCACCGTTTTCGCGGGGCTGGCCATGGCCGCCCTGCTCTGGCTGGTCTCGGAGGCAAGCCCATGACACACGACACCTGGTGGCTGGCCACCCTCGGCCGCACCCTGCACTGGGCCCGCCTGCGCGAGCGCGAGGCCGGCACCGCCGAGGTCCTGGACCACGCCGGCACCGTGCACGCCTACGACAGCGAGGACACCGCCCGCTCGATGCTGCTGGACGCCGGCTTCGTCGAGTTCGGCGGCCTGGACGAGGAGGACGCGCTGGAGCGCGGCTTCTCGCTGGACGAGGTCGCCCCGCCGCGGGCCGCGGACGACGCCGCCCTGATCCCCCTGATGACGCTGAGCCTGGGCAAGCGGGCCTGAGCCATGTACGCGCCGCGCGCCTTCGCCGAAACCGACCTGGCGGGGCTCGACGGCCTGCTGGCGCGCGATCCGTTCGTCACCCTGGTCACCACCGGCGGCGACGGGTTGCCGTTCGCCTCGCACCTGCCGGTGCTTTACCGCCGCCAAGGCGAGGCCGTGGAACTGGAGGGCCACTGGGCGGGCCCCAATCCCCAGGCGGGACATGGCGGCCAGGCGCTCGCCATCGTGCACGGCCCGCACCACTACATCTCCCCCGGCTGGTATCCGGACAAGGCGGAAGCGGCGCGGGTGCCGACCTGGAACTACGCCGCCGCGCACCTGTACGGCACGCTGGAGCCGTTCACCGACGAAGCCGCGCTCGCCGGCCTGGTCGCGCGGCTGGGCGAACGCTTCGAGCGCGAGGTTGGCGGCGACTGGGCCTACGACCACGCCGATCCGCGCCAGCGATCGCAGCTGCGCGGCATCGTCGGCTTCCGCTTCCGCGCGCAGCGGATCGAGCTGAAGTTCAAGCTCAACCAGAACCACCCGCCAGCGAATGTGCAGGGCGCGATCGACGGCCTGCGCGCCCTGCCCGGCGAGGATGCGGCACGGGTTGCCGCGCTGATGGCTGAACGCCTGGCGCGGCGCCGGGGGTGAACGTGTCGCGCGCGCCCGGCTCGTAGATAATGCGGCGATGAGCGAAGACCTCCACGACCTGATCCTCCGCACCCACGCCTGGTCCGAGCGCGTCCGCGCCGAGGACCCGGAGTTCTTCACCCGCCTGTCCAAGCAGCAGGCCCCCGAATACCTGTGGATCGGCTGCTCGGACTCGCGCGTGCCGGCCAACCAGATCATCGACATGGCCCCGGGCGAGGTCTTCGTCCACCGCAACGTCGCCAACGTGGTCGTGCACACCGACCTCAACTGCCTGTCGGTGATCCAGTTCTCGGTGGACGTGCTGAAGGTCAAGCACATCCTCGTCGTCGGCCACTACGGTTGCGGCGGCGTGTACGCCGCGCTGACCCGCCAGCGCCTGGGCCTGGTCGACAACTGGATCCGCCACGTGACCGACGTGGCCGAGCACCACGCCGACTGCCTGCACCAGGCCGGCGACACCGAGCTGCAGCACGCGCGCCTGTGCGAGCTCAACGTGCTCGAGCAGGTGGTCAACGTGTGCAAGACCCACGTGATCCGCGACGCCTGGGACCGTGGCCAGGAACTGACCGTGCACGGCTGGGTCTACAGCCTGCGCGACGGCCGCGTCCACCACCTGGGCATGGACGTGGACCGGATCGAGGACCTGGAGCCGAAGTACGAGGCCGCCCTGGCCCGGATCCGCCAGGACCACGAACTGCGCTGACCCCTTCCCCAGCAGGAGCCGCCATGTTCTCCGCCCCGATCAACCTGCAGGCCTGGATCGAGGAACACCGCCACCTGCTCAAGCCCCCCGTGGGCAACAAGTGCATCCACGACGGCGACTTCATCGTGATGGTGGTCGGCGGCCCGAACGCGCGCACCGACTTCCACTGGGACGAGGGCCCGGAGTGGTTCTTCCAGCTGGAAGGCGAGATGGTGCTGCGGGTGCAGGAAAACCGCGAGGGTGGCCCCGGCTCGCTGCGCGAGATCCCGATCCGCGCCGGCGAGGTGTTCATGCTGCCGCCGCGGGTGCCGCATTCGCCGCAGCGCATGGCCGGCGGTGTCGGCCTGGTGGTGGAGCGCAAGCGCCTGGCGCACGAGCGCGACGGCCTGCTGTGGTACTGCGAGCGCTGCAACCACAAGCTGTACGAGGAGTTCTTCCAGCTGCAGGACATCGAGCGCGACTTCCCCCCGGTGTTCGAGCGTTTCTACGGCTCGCTCGACAGGCGCACCTGCGGCCAGTGCGGCCACGTGCATCCGCCGCGCGCCGCCGCGCCGCGCCCGGCCGTGGAGGAGGCCCGATGAGCGACATCGCCGCGCAGGTGCGCGAACTGGACGCCGCCGACCCGCTGCGCGGCTTCCGCGACGAGTTCCTGATCCCGCCCCACGGCGGCGGCGAGCAGCACTACTTCGTCGGCAACTCGCTGGGCCTGCAGCCGCGCGCGGCGCGCGCGCACGTGCTGGAGGTGCTGGACAAGTGGGCCGCCGAGGCGGTGGAAGGCCACTTCAACGGCGACACCGCGTGGATGGACTACCACCGCCTGGTCCGCGATCCGCTGGCGCGCCTGGTCGGCGCGCTGCCGGAGGAAGTGGTGGCGATGAACACGCTGACGGTGAACCTGCACCTGATGCTGGCCAGTTTCTACTGCCCCGACGCCCGGCGCAGCGTCGTGCTGATGGAAGCCGGCGCCTTCCCCTCCGACCGCCACGCGGTGGAATCGCAGATCCGGCTGCACGGGCTGGACCCGGCGCAGTGCCTGGTCGAGGTCGAGGCCGACCAACCCGACGGCACGCTGTCGGACGAAGCCATCGCCCGGGCCATCGCCGCGCATGGCCCGCGCCTGGCCCTGGTGCTGTGGCCCGGCATCCAGTACCGCACCGGCCAGGCCTTCGACCTGGCGCGGATCGCGGCGCTGGCGCACGCCCAGGGCGCCTGGGCCGGCTTCGACCTCGCCCACGCCGTCGGCAACCTGCCGCTGGCGCTGCACGACGCCGGCGCCGACTTCGCGGTGTGGTGCCACTACAAGTACGTCAATGCCGGCCCCGGCGCGGTGGCTGGCTGCTTCGTCCACCAGCGCCACGGCAACGCCGGGCTGCCGCGCATGGCCGGCTGGTGGGGCCACGAGGCCTCCACCCGCTTCCGCATGGCGCCGGAGTTCGTGCCGGCCGCGGGCGCGGAGGGCTGGCAACTTTCCAACCCGCCGGTGCTGGCGATGGCGCCGCTGCGCGCCTCGCTGGAGCAGTTCGAGCGCGCCGGCGGCATGGCCGCGCTGCGCGCCAAGTCCGAGCGCCTCACCGGCCTGCTCGAGCGGCTGATCCACGAACGCCTGGCCGATACCCTGCAGGTGGTCACCCCCGCCGATCCGCAGCGCCGCGGCTGCCAGCTGTCGCTGCGCGTGGCCGGCGGCCGCGAGCGCGGCCGGGCATTGTTCGAGCACCTGCGCGAGCGCGGCTTCCTCGGCGACTGGCGCGAGCCGGACGTGATCCGCATCGCCCCGGTACCGCTGTACAACCGCTACGCCGAAGTGCTGGCGCTGGTCGAGGAAGTGGAACGCTGGCGTTCCGCCTGACCGCGCGGCCCCGCCCCCC